>CAZALQ010000077.1:0-7541 GCA_964485605.1 uncultured Oscillospiraceae bacterium | reverse complement strand
GGCAAGTGTGTAGAGGTATGCCCTGTAGGCGCAGCAAAGCTTGGACAAAAGCTCTGCAAAAAAGACGGCTCAGAAGTCCTTTATCCAAAGACAGAACTTCCGGATGCCAAGTCCTGGGGAGTAGATAAGTGGAACTATAACTACCGTGACGATGCAAAGATAAACTGCTATGACACGGGAACGGCTCCCTGCAAGACAGCATGTCCTGTTCATTTGTCAGTTCAGGGCTATGTAAAGATGGCCGCGGAAGGAAGATATGAAGACGCATTAAAGCTCATCAAGCAGGACAACCCCTTCCCAATGGTCTGCGGTGCCATATGCAACAGACGCTGTGAAGACGCATGCACAAGAGGAACAGTAGATGAGCCTCTTGCCATAGATGAAATAAAAAAATATATAGCATCCCTTGACTTAAATTCTGAAAATCCGTACACGCCTTTCTGCGAAAAGCATGACGGCGGCATGTGGGGAGCTGAGTTTAAGGTTGCAGTAATCGGCTCAGGCCCTGCAGGACTTTCAGCGGCTTACTTCTTAAGAAGAGACGGCTATCCTGTAACAGTATTTGAAAAGGAAGAGCGTCCCGGCGGAATGATGGTTTACGGCATTCCAAGCTACAGACTTGAAAAGAATGTGATCGATGCCGAAATAGACACCATCAGAAGAATGGGCGTTGAGATAAAGTGCGGAGTTGAAGTCGGAAAGGATGTAACTCTTCAGGATTTAAGAGATCAGGGTTACAAGGCATTCTTTGTTGCCATAGGCATGCAGGGCGGAAGACTTGCAGGAGTTCCCGGTGAGGATGCAGTAGGCGTAGAAACAGGCGTTGATTTCTTAAGGAGGATAAATAAGGATCACAGCATCAAGCTTTCAGGAGAGACCGTTGTAGTCGGCGGCGGAAACGTAGCAATAGACGTTGCAGGTTCTGCCTTAAGAGCAGGCTCTTCAAAGGTCACCATGATATGCCTTGAGCAGCCTGACGAAATGCCTGCAGCAAAGGACGAAGTAAAGGAAGCAAAGGAAGATGGAATAGAGATCCTCAACGGATGGGGTCCAAAGGAAGTCATAAAGGGAGAAGACGGAAGAGTTAAGGAAGTCATCTTCAAGCGCTGCCTCCATGTAAACGACGAAACAGGCAGATTCAATCCATCCTATGACGAAGAGGATACCATCACAGTCAAAGCAGATAACCTTCTCATGTCCATAGGACAGGCTGCTGTATGGGGAGACCTTCTTAAGGGTAGCAAGGTTGAACTAAAGCCCAACGGCACAGCCGTTGCCGATGCCCTCACAAGGCAGACAGGAGAGCCTGATGTATTCGTAGGAGGAGACATCTTTACAGGCGCAAGATTTGCAATCGATGCCATTGCAGGCGGAAGAGAAGGCGCAGTATCCATCAACCGCTATGTACACCCCGGCAACAGACTTGACCTTGCAAGAGACAGAAGGGAGTTTATAGAGCTCGACAAGGATGATATTGCGGATCCTACCAAGATGGAGAGCTTCGACAATGCGAAGAGGCAGATCCCCGGAAAGAAGGCAGGCGTAGCTAAGGATACCTTCGATGATTTAAGACTTTGCTTTACAGAAGAGCAGGTCAAAGCCGAAGCTGCAAGATGCCTTGGCTGCGGAGCAACAACTGTGGATACAAACCGCTGCATAGGCTGCGGACTTTGCACGACAAAGTGCGAATTCGACGCCATTCACTTAAGACGCGACCATCCTGAAAACAGCAATATGAGCAAGGCTGAAGAAAAGGTCGGAAAGCTCCTTCCGTACGTCATCAAGAGAGCAGGAAAGATTGCCATCAACAAGATAAAGGGAGATAAGTAATGGCTGTAAGGACCATTGAAGTTAAAGAATCTATTACTGCTTCAAACGACAGGGATGCGGAAGCTTTAAGGGAAAGCCTAAAAGATGAAGGGATTTTCCTTATTAATCTTATGAGCTCTCCCGGAAGCGGCAAGACAACTCTCCTCCTTAAGACCATAAATGATCTTAAGGATAAACTAAACATTGGCGTCATAGAGGCAGATATAGCATCCGATGTTGATGCCGTAAAGATAAATGACGCAGGTGCAAGAAGCATTCAGATCCATACTGACGGCATGTGTCATGTGGATGCAGGCATGACAGAAACAGCCCTTAGGGAATTTGCCCCAAAGGGCCTTGACCTTGTATTCCTTGAAAACATAGGCAATCTCATCTGCCCTGCAGAGTTTGATACGGGCGCCATGAAAAACGTCATGATACTTTCAGTACCTGAGGGAGACGATAAGCCTCTAAAGTATCCTCTCATGTTCAGCAAATCCCAGGTCCTTCTTGTAACCAAGATCGATACAGTATCAGTCTTTGACTTTGATTTTGAAAAGCTTAGGGAAAGAGTAAAGAGGCTCAACCCAAGTATTGAGATCTTCGAAGTCTCCGCAAAGACAGGCGAGGGAATGGATCTTTGGGAAAACTGGCTCACCGGTGAGATCGAAAATTTCAGGAGCTAAAGACCCATGCATGAACTCGGAGTTGTAAAACATGTCATGAAGACCCTTGAGGACGTGGCAAAGGAAAATGACGTAGACAAGATCCTTTCCGTAACCCTTCAGATCGGGGAAGTCTCCGGAATCATAAACGAGCAGCTTACGGATTGCTGGCAGTGGTATTCAGATAAGACAGAGCTTTTTAAGGGCTCGAGGCTCAAAATAGAGACAATGCCCGCAGTTACTTTCTGCGAAAGCTGCAAGAAGGAATATGAGACCGTAAAGTATGGCCGCATCTGCCCATATTGCGGCAGCCCTGAGACCTATCTTGTGACGGGAAACCAGTTTGAAATAAAGGAAATAGATGTAGAAGACTAAAGAAAAGCAAAAAGTCTTTTGATGTGACGGATTTAGTGACGGGATTGAAAAATCCCGTCATTTTTTTATAGATTTGTGACAGTTTTAATGATGGTAAAAAAAGTACAATTTTGTCGAAAATTGGCTCATTGTCAAAATATTTTTGGTCAAGCGTGCATATGTGAAGATATTTCGTGAATTTTGTGCTTTTGTGTAATATCTTATTGAAAAAATTAGACAAATTGCTTAAAATGGTAAACGGATTAATGCGTGAGAGTTCGCTCTTGTGTATTTAGTCTTTACAAATATTAATTAATTTATAGTTTTGTGGTTAGAACACAAAGTGGCCATAAAACGTGCACTAAAATATTTATCAAAGGAAGAGAGAAAGATGAAAGGACTGAAACGAGTACTAGCGATAATTATGGCAGCAGCTATGATTATCCAGTCGGGACTTGTCTCTCCAAGACTCCTTACGGAGATCTTTGCTGAGAGCACAGAGGTCGAAGGCATGATGCCTGAGTTCGAAATTACGGACGAAGATACATCGATGCCCGAGTTCGAAATCACGGATTCTGAAGGCGAAGGCACTATGCCGGAGTTTGAAATCACAGATCCGCAGCCAAGCGAACAGCCTCCTGTAGAGAATCAAGATCCCGAACCGAGTGAGGGCACTATGCCTGAATTCGAGATTACGGACTCTGATCCGACGGAAACTACTAAACCAAGCGAAGAAGTAGTTAATCCGCAACCAGGCGAAAGCACAAAGCCTGCAGAGGAGACAACAGAGCCTCCGAAACAGGATGACAAGAAAGATGATGAAAAGCAGAACGCTAAGCCTGAAGACAGCGCTAAGCCGGCATCTGAAAACACACAGCCTGCAGCAAGCACACTTAAGTTTACTGACGGCTATGTTTCCGTTTCCGGAAAACTGCCACAGGGCGGACGTGTAGATGCCGCAGAGCAGCTGCAGAAAGTTCAGCTTAAGGGAAAGAAACTTCTTAAGAAGAATACACTTTCTGCTCCTCAGGCAGCTCCACAGACAGCATCTCCTGCTACAGACAGCATCGAAAGCAGAACACTTGCTTCCTATGACATCACAATTCTCGATGAAAACGGAAAAGAGTGGCAGCCAAGTGAGGCAGTAGATGTAACTGTAACAAGCGATAAGTTTGTAGGAATCGATTCTGTCGATATCTATCACGAAGGACAGCTTCTTTATTCAGGAGTAAAGCCAGTAGGCAACACTGTTACATTCAAAGCAAACAGCTTCTCTGTTTATGTTATTGTTGAAAGCGGAAGCGAAGCAAGACTGAAGGTCTGGTTTTATCAGGCAGACGGGGAAAATTACATAGAAGAGCTTATTAATCCCAGACAGGTAAATCAGATCGAGCAGTACATCTATGATCCCGGTGCCGGGACTCCGCAAGGGGTATTGTTCAAAGGATGGTCTGACGATCCGGATTATGATGCCGACACTACATCTAAAACAATAGCAAATATACACGATGAGATAAGGGTCAGGTTGGCAGAAGGCGTTACCGAAAATGATGCGCCGATGAAGTATTATGCGATGGTCTTTGATTCATATATCGTTACTTATACGGACGAGATCGGAAAAGTAATCAAGCTTGATCAGAAGTTGTATAGGATAGACGATGACAGTGATCACGTATATAACGTGTTCTATAGTTACACACCTGCACAGCCTGATGATGGAAGTGGCGCAGCGGCAGAATTTGCCGGATGGCAGCAGATATCACCGCAAGTGTACGACGATCAAGGTCAGGCAGTGTCTGTAGTTTATGATAACTATGGAACTGCAGGAACGACCCGTCCGACATCATTTATTATCAGCTCTGATGTCACACTGAGAGCTATTGTCGAAACCGGTTATTGGATCAGTTTTGCTGAGAACATAAGCGGCGCATCATTTACACCACCTCAGTTCATACCTCGTGGCGGTACTGCAACAAGACCGACCGATCCCACACGTTCGGGTTATTCATTTGGTGGTTGGTACACAGAAGATGCATCTGACGCAAACGATGGTCAAGTAGCAGGTTCTGTGTATGACTTCAATACGGTATTGACAGCAAGAACGCGTGTGTATGCAAAGTGGACTAGAAATAACAATGCGGGATACACGGTTGTCATTTGGAAGCAGAATGTATCCGGTGGAGACAATTATGATTACGCAGAGAAAATTGATGTGAGTGGTGCTACTGTTGGTCAAAACACCTATCAGATTACCGCGCGTAATACTGGAAACAATAGATCTGCTCGTATTTACACCAGCAGTACACAGTATACAGACAAGTCCTACACCGGTTTTCATCTCAGTACATCAAAGCCAAATCAAAATGGTTTTGATCCTCAAAAAGAGGTTGCAGCAGAAGGGAATACTGTAATAAATGTATACTTTGATCGTAATGAGTATACATTGCATTTTCAGAGACAGAGTGGATACAGTGGTTGGGTAGATGCAGTTACGATTACTGCACTGTATGGTCAAGATATAAGGTCATACTTTACTTCAGCCGGTGATATTGGACGCAACTATCCGGGATATGTATGGACAGCGCAAAATTCCAGCATTTATGAAAATGGTACATGGGTTCCTTCTCTTGATGTAATGCCAGCAGAGAGTACTGTCTTCCATGCAACTAATATGGGTAGTTCTGGCACCGCACACTATATATATCTAACAGAGAATTTGGCAGGTACAGGTTACGATGAGCATCAAAACGTCGCAATTAATACGTCACGGCAAGGGCTTACCGTAACAGAGAACGAGGACTTTCATCCAATTGAAGGGTTTACCAAAGATTACTCAGACCCGGCGTTCAGCAATGGAAGAGTATCGTTGGGCAGAAATGATACTATAAGATTTTATTACTCGAGAAATTCATACAAAATCATATATCGAGATGGCGTATATGTTGATGGAGATGGTCGTCCGGTAGATGAGACAAAGCTTCCGGATTCTGCTTTCGCTGATTCTGGGGCAATAAAATATGAAGCGGACATCTCCGCAAAAGGGGCGTATACACCGACAAGGTCGGGTTACGTATTTTTAGGTTGGTATGCCGACGAGACTTGCAATACGCCCTATGTCTTCACTGGCAAAACAATGCCGGCAAGCAATTTAACTGTATACGCAAAGTGGATGGGACGTCAGTACAGCGTTGTTCTTGATCCGATGGATAGTAATGTAGACCCTGTCGTCTATGTCAACGGAAATACCCATTACTATAACGAAGCCCGACAGAGCAATGAAGTATGGATCGGATATGGCGATAAATTCTCCAATCCTGGAGGGGAGAGAGTTTACTATGATCTCATAGGTTGGTTCGCAACTTATGAAAATGGCCAGTATAAGAACGGATTCGACTTTGAAGCCTTTGTTTTGAATGATGACACCATAAGCAGATTTGGAGAGCAAACATCTGATCCTGATTATCCATCTCTTGTTGGACGAATTCATCTTTATGCAAAGTGGCGTAATAAACTGCTTGGAGCAGAAGGAATAAAGGTCGTATATGATCCAAACGGCGGTTCCGGCGAGCAGGAAGATAACAACTTATATTCGGACAAAGCAGAGGTTGTTGCTCAAGATGCAACGAAATCTCCGGATAATAATACGCTGACTGTATTCAGTCACTGGGTAGTTCAGAGATGGGATAGTACAGCAGAGAACGGACAGGGTGCATATGTTGACACCAATCAACGCGTTTTCCCGGGACAGACGTTCGAACTTAATGCTGAGATGGCAAGGATCGAAGACCTTCCAGAAGAGCAACAGCACGATGGTGTTACCAAATCCTATACAATCAAATTGAAGGCGGAGTACATTGAAAAAGAAAAGCCAATGAACACCTTCATCAATTGGTACTGGAACTACGAAGGCGCACCAGGTGAAGGCGAAGAACAAGGTCGCTATTACCAGAGCACAGGCCTTAAAATCAATCAGGGCGTACCCGTACCGGATGCACCGACTCGTGAAGGATACATATTCCTTGGATGGATCAGGGGTGTTGAAGAAACTGAAGCCAGCACTACATCATCCGATCACGTAACGATCCTTACGGATTTGTATATCACTTATGATAATGGCGTCTACAGTGCACAAGAAGTTGCTGCAGACGAAGCTCTCGTAAACGATAATGCAGTAATTGGTTCTGGTGCAGGATATACATATCACCACGCAATGTATGCTAAGTGGGAACCGATGCCGGTACAGTACAAAGTAGAGTACTATTACATGGCTGAGGATGGCACTTATCCCGCATCTCCGACATCTATAAGCGATTTGCGTGACGGAACGGTTGATCAGACAGTTGAAGCTACAGAAGCAGATAAAACTCCAACAGGAGAGAATGCAAATCAATATGAATTTGATTCAAGCAAGGTAGACGACCTTAGCAAGGTACTTGTCTGGGAAGAGTCTGTTAGCCAGAATGTACTGAAAGTATACTTCAAGCTCAAAACAGCTACAGTAACAGTACATCACCTCCTTAAGGGTACAATAACAAAAGTTGCAGAGGACACAGTTGAACCGAACCAGTTTGTTGGATCTGAATACACTGCATCACCGGCAACATCATTCAGCTCTTCATTTGATGGGTATAACCTCACTGCAGACAGCTACAATCCGGCACAGACAGTAACAGTCGAGTTGAATGGTGCGGAAGTAACCATCTTCTATACATT
>CAZALQ010000076.1:0-7568 GCA_964485605.1 uncultured Oscillospiraceae bacterium | reverse complement strand
ATAATCAAGGCCGATCTCGCCTATGGCAACCACCTTTGGCTCTGTAACAAAGCTTTCAAGGCAGCCGTACAAAGAGCTCTCGGTAAGCCCCTCGATCTCTGCAGGGTGAATGCCCACAGTCGCATAGCAAAAGTCATATTTTCTTGCGGATTCAATGCATTCCTGACTGGTCTTAAGAGACGTGCCTATATCCATGCAATATTTAAGGGATGACTCTCTTATCTCCCTTACTATATCGTCTCTGTCTTCATCAAAGGCCTCATCTGAAAGATGGGAATGTGAATCAAAAAGTATCTTTTCCATAACATCTGATTATATATCCTAATCATTTGAACTGCAAGGAAAGGCTGCCATACGTAGATTTTACACAAAAATCACAATTTGTATAGAATTAAACACTTGACAAATGTCTCAAAATACGATTTTATAAGGCGACATGAAAATTTTACGGTTAGCAATGGTACAAATAAAGGCAAATGAAGACAATCCCGATGAAAATAAGGAAAAAATCAAGGGATTTTTAAATCATGCCAAAAAAGAAAATGCCGGCATCGTCCTTTTTCCCGAGTGCAGCCTAACAGGCTATGCTCCCGCAAGAGCTGAGGAACTTGCCCTTGATGAAAACAGTGAAATCATTAAGGAGATAGAAAAAACTGCGGACGAGCTCGGCATCGCCGTATGCTTTGGTTTCATGGAGAAAGCAAAAGAAAAGGGTTCCAACGGCAAGGGTTTCTATATTGCCCAAGAGCTTTATTCTAACGGATGCAAAGCAAAGTACAGAAAGACCCACCTCGGAACCAGAGAGCATAACTATTTTGACGAAGGCTGCGATTTTCCCGTAAATGTATGCGAAGACATCAAGATCGGAATGCAGCTTTGCTGGGAATCACATATTCCGCAAATATCCGGAGCCTATAGGTCAAAAGGAACTGAACTTCTTCTGTTCCCCTATGCCAGCGGCATGTGCGAAGATAGATGCAAAGAAAACTGGAATATCCACCTTCCCGCAAGGGCATCCGATAACGGATGTTTTGCAGCAGCATGCAATCTCATTACAGATAAAGGCGGCGGCGGGATGGCGGCATGGAACGCCAGAGGCAGGATCATTTCCGACTATTACGGAAGAGATGAAAAAATGATGATATGCGACCTTGGCGGAGAGCTGCCAAGAGATCTCTTTGCCGCAGGGCAGGAGACAATGAACAGCATTTCATACTTTGACAGAGCAAGAGACATATTCTAAATCGTTTCAATATACCGCAAAAGCAAAACCCCTTAGGCAACTTAGTCCGCCGTAAGGGGTTTTGCTTTTAAGCTAGATAACAACTCTGTATCCCGCCCTCTCAATTTTGGAGATTATCACTTCATCATCTACGGGTGCTGCATAGGAAACAGTCAGTTCTCCTTTTTTTAAATTTACTTTTCCGGAAAGATTATCAATATCGTTAACCGCCTCTTCGACCCTGTTCTTGCAGTTATCGCATTTCATTCCCTCTACCTTAAAGATTTTTTGAGAAATGACCTTGGGAAGCTTTTTTCTCTTTACTTTGTATCCGCCTCCTCCGCAGCATTCTCCCTGCCCCTTTAAATGTTTGATCGTAGACCTAAGGCCAACGGCCCCAAGTATTACTATTATTCCGATGATAATTGCATTTTCCATTTTATCTGCCTTCTTAAACGGTTAAATGGGGGATGCGAAAGATACATCCCCCAAAAAGATACGTTATTTGATTATACTGCTGCTGTCAAAATCATCAAGGCTGTGGCAGCTGCCGCCTGAGCAATGCCCCGAGTAAGGGCAGCCTATGCACACAGCGCCTTTTTTCTTTTCGCGTATCAGATAATATATTACCAGCGATACGATTACTATTAAGATGACAACTACTATAACGTTCTTCATTTCTTGTCTTAATTGACCTTTTGGAGTTTATTTTTCAAGAGCATATTCTGCTTTGAGCTCTTTATCTGTTTTGTGCATAAGAGCTATGAGCGTGCATACAAATGCTGCTACAAATACAAGACCTGCGATTGCCGGACCTATAGCAAGTTCTCCTCCTGTAATGAGAGTACCTATTGTGTAAACAAGATAACCAACGGAGAATCCTGTTCCAAGCTGAAGTCCAATTCCGCCCCAGAGCCATTTGGCGCTGTTCATTTCGGAGTTCATAGCACCGATGGCTGCGAAGCAAGGAGGTGAATAAAGGTTAAACATAAGATATGCAAGGGCTGCGACTTTGGTGATTGCAATGATACCTGCAACCTCAGCGCCTGCGCCTTCCATCATTTCAAGTTCTTCTGTATCAATGAGATTCTCAAGGCCTACAAAGCAAACTGCCAGTGTTCCTACAACATTTTCCTTTGCGATAAATCCTGTAACTGCCGCTGCGGCAAGCTGCCAGGAAAGAACGCCGACGATAGGAAGAAGGAGATAGGCAAATGGTGCTGCGATGGATGCAAGGATGGAATCGCTTGCTTCTTCTGCAACTGTGAACTGCCATGTGAATGTCTGCATTATCTGAACTGCCATGTTGCAAAGGAGTATAATAGTTGCAGCCTTTACAATGTATGCCCAGCCTCTGCTGCACATTGACTTAAATGCGAACCAAAGGGACGGTGCCTTGTATTCCGGAAGTTCGATAATGAAGTATGACTTTCTTGCTTTGTATCCTGCGATCTTGTTTACAACGAGTGCCATAACGAATATAAGAACGATTCCTGTAAAGTATGCTACTGTGCTTACCCAGCCTGCGCCATCAAAGAAAGCGCCTGCAAAAAGTGAAATAACAGGGATCTTTGCTCCGCATGGCATGAAAGGTGTAAGCATTGCTGTAGCTCTCTTTTCACGCTCGTTTCTTATGGTACGGCTTGCCATGATTCCAGGAACTGCGCATCCTATACCGATAACGAAAGGAATGACAGATTTTCCGGAAAGTCCGACTTTCTTAAAGATCGGGTCAAGAACTACTGCAACTCTTGCCATATATCCGCAGTCTTCAAGAAGTGCGAGAAGGAAGTACATTACCATAACCAGCGGAAGGAATCCTACAACGGCAGAAACACCGCCGATGATACCGTCTACCAGAATTGCGGAAAGAAGAGGACTTGCGTCTGCAAGCATTTCTCCTGCCCAGCCCTGGAAGGCATCAAGATATCCTACGAGCCAATCAGCAACAGGAGTTCCTACCCAAACCTGTGAGATCTGGAATACGAGGAACATAACGACTGCGAAGATTGGAATACCGAGCCATTTATTTGTAAGAACAGCATCGATCTTATCTCCAAAGTTCTTTTCCTTTGTGAGGACTTTTCTCTGTTCTACTTTTTCTACAACTGAATTGACGTAATCGAAACGCTTACGGTCAGCTTCTTCTACAACGTGCTTGTCTGTAAGGTCAATGTCTCCTTGAACGTAAGGAGCTTTCTGCTCTTGTCCCGCGTGGGAAACTGCTGCATCAATAACTTCTTTAAGACCTTCGCCTGCTGTTGATACAGTATCAACTACAGGGCATCCGAGAGTCTTTGAAAGAAGATCTACATCAATCTTTGTTTCCTTCTTTTCGTTAATGTCGTGCTTATTGAGTGCTACGACTACCGGTATACCGAGCTCGAGAAGCTGGGTGGTGAAGAAAAGGCTTCTTGAAAGGTTTGTAGCATCTACTATGTTGATGATTACATCAGGATGCTCATCTTTTACATAGGAGCTTGTGATACTTTCTTCACTTGTGAACGGCGACATTGAATATGCGCCCGGAAGGTCTACAGCTACGAGCTGATGATCACCTGCATAATTTTTCTTGATAGGGTGTTCCTTCCTATCTACGGTAACACCTGCCCAGTTGCCGATCTTTTCATTACGGCCGGTAAGGGCATTGTACATTGTGGTCTTACCTGAGTTTGGGTTGCCTGTTAAAGCAATTCTCATTTTTTGGATTCCTCCTTAATATATATAATTCCTATAATTAATAAACGATTAGTTATCAAAGGCTAACTGGCTTGAATTTTAAAAGGTCCTTACTAAAATAGGATCTTTTAAGTTACTCCATGCTAACCTTATATCAAAAAATATAGGGCAAAAAAAGCCCTGTATTTTAAATCAGGATTGCGCTTGCGAGTTCGTTGTCGATATTGTAGCGTCCGTCTTTGATAGCTACAACACATCCACCGTGCACTCTCTGAACGACGGTGATTGCCTCACCGCTGTAGCAACCTAAACGGAAAAGAAACTCATCGAGTTCCTCATCATCTGTATCGATATCTTGAATAATATATTCTTTTCCTTCTTCTGCATTTGCAAGGGTCATAATCTCCCCTCCTTTTTCATGATACTTATGCTTTTTTAACAAAGCTGCAAACACGAAAATTGGTTAGTCTTCGCTAACGTTTCTACAGTATAGTTAGTTTGCGCTAATTTGTCAAGAACTAATTAAAAAAGTTTGCCTTATATGATTTTTTTCTTTTGACCGTTTATCTCTTTGTATTTTTTCTTACTTTGTGTTAAGTTAATATTTGTAAAGTAATAGTAGTTAAAGGAGATATTCTTATGGCAATGCAAGAATCAGGAGAAATGTATCTCGAAACCATTTATGTCCTTTCCCAAAGGCTGCCTTCTGTAAGGAGCATAGATGTAGCTGCTGAAATGGGATTTTCAAAACCCTCCGTTAGCAGAGGCCTTGGTATATTAAAGAATACCGGATTGGCAATCACAGATGCCAGCGGCAATATTTTCTTAACAGAAGAAGGCACTCAAAGGGCTAAGAAAATATATGAACGTCATACAGTGCTGTCAGAGCTTTTCAGACTTATAGGGATCAGCGAAGAAACTGCCGATGACGATGCCTGCAGGGTTGAGCACTATATAAGTGATGAAACCTTCAATGCTTTAAAGAAACATCTTAAAGAACTAAAGAAATAAAAAAAGAAAAGGATAAGGCCGGCGCCTTATCCTTTTACTTTACTATCTAAAATCTTCATTTATTATCATATACAGCTCTCCGAGGCCCTTAACAGATTTTATGTTCTTGTTGTCCTCGGCAAGGCTTATGGGAGCATTCACAAGGCAGCCCATGTCGGCTGCTTTTATCATGCCCACATCGTTGTAGCCGTCTCCTGCTGCAAAGACTTTGTATCCCATGGACTGAAATGCCTTTACAGCCGTGACCTTTGTATCCCTGCAGCGCATCTTGTATCCAGTGAGATTTCCGTCTTCATCGGTGATCAGAGTATTGCAGATCACATTGAGTCCGAACTTCTTTTCAACGGGAGCTGCAAACTGCTCAAAGGTGTCGCTTACGACCATGACGTGAGCAAATTCCTTAAGCTTCTGAACAAAATCCAAAGCTCCCGGAAGGGGCTCCATATTTTCTATGACGGAGATGATCTTATCAAGTTTTAATACGTGCTTTTCTGCAAGCTCAAGCCTGAGCTTCATAAGGGCATCGTATGAAGGCACGTCCCTTGTTGTCTTCATAAAGCCTTCCTCGCCCGTCTCCTTTGCGACTGCCTCCCAAATCTCCGGAAAGATAGTTCCCTCAAGGTCAAGGCATACCATAAGCTGGGTCCTTTGATCGGGCTTTCCTGTGTTGAGTTCCTTAAGCTTTGCATTGATATATTCTGCAGAGTTGGGATGATGGGGTATAGTGCAGTTTATGCAGCTCTTAACGCCCTTTGCCGTGATCTTAAAATGACCTCCGCATCTGTCCCCGTAAAAATATAAAGGACAATAGCAAAAGAGACAGTTAAAACTGTCGGGATCCTTTGTCTCATGGCAGGGAAAGTATTTACAGTCTTTGTTGCAGAAAAAACTTGAATTATTCTCCATTTCAGTCTCCTCTCTTCTCATCCATCATGTAGAGAAGAGCATTGATGATGCAGGCGGCAACATTGCTTCCGCCCTTGCGTCCCCTTGCGACTATGCAGGGTATGTCTGTTTCTATTATAAGCTCTTTTGAAGGAATTACATTAACAAATCCAACAGGAACTCCTATTATGAGCTTTGGTTTGTAACCCTCGTCTATGAGCTCGCGAAGGCGGATGAGCGCCGTAGGAGCATTGCCGACTGCAAAGATCACATTATCGCCAAGCTCAGATGCCTTATCCATGCTCATGCGTGCACGGGTAACTCCTGCAGCTTTTGCTCTTTCGGCAACGTCCTTATCGGACATGAAGCAGTGCACTTCGCATCCGAATTTTGCTGCGGATCTTTTGTTGATGCCCGAATATGCCATCTGGGTATCGGTAACTATGGTAGCACCGCCCCTTATGGCCTCCTTTGCCTTCTCAACAACATCAGGTGAAAAATACAGGGTATCTGCATATTCGAAATCTGCAGTTGTATGTATAACTCTCTTTACTATGGGAGCAAGCTCCGGGCTTGGCTGTTTATCTCCAAGCTCTCTTGTAATGGTTGCAAAGCTTTCTCTTTCTATATCGGCAGGAGCCACATTATCAATCTTGATCATTTTATCACCCTAAAGACCTTTTTCTATTATCTCATAAATCTTCTTCATATCCATATGATCTCTCAGAGTCTGTGCAAGAAGATCATATTGCTGTTCTTTGTATTCCTTGCCCGTAGCCTTACCGACCGAAGAAGGATCGATGCCCTTCATGTGTGCAATGGAGCTGATGAGTGCATCAGCTGTTTCCTGAAGATCGAATATGCCGTGTACATAGCTTCCGTAAACATTGCCGCTAAAGCATCCGTCTTTTTTGCTTACTCCGCTTACATTGTCCACGATCTCCGTAACAGGCTTTGAACTTGCGGTCTCTCCCATGTGGATCTCATATCCTTCAACGGGACATCCCGAAAGTTCCTTTAATACTCCGCCTAATATATTGAACACACCGTTTACTCTGGTGCGGTCCTTTTGCTTTGTAAATACCGTATCGGTATCAAGGAGTCCTATGCCGGCAAGATTTCCGCCCTCTTCCACACCGTAGGGGTCTGAAAGGCTTCTTCCCAGCATCTGATATCCCCCGCATATTCCGAAGACCGGTTTGCCTGAAGCTGCATGCTGCTTTATCTTGGCCTCGAGCCCCGATTCCCTGAGCCACATGAGGTCCTTCATGGTATTCTTTGTTCCCGGCAGGATCACAAGGTCAGGGTTTCCGAATTTCTTTGTGGAATCCACATATCTTAAGGATACCCCTTCTATATTTTCAAGGACTTTAAAATCGGTAAAGTTTGAAAGCCTTGGCACTCTCATGACTGCTATATCTATGAGCTCTGCTGCTCCGTCTGAAAGTCTTTCGGAAAGGCTGTCTTCATCATCTATATCAAGGTGAACGTAGGGCACAACTCCCACAACAGGGATTCCCGTAAGCTCTTCTATTTGTTTTACGCCGAGAGTAAGTATGGTCTCATCGCCTCTGAACTTATTGATGATAAGTCCTTTTACCATGGACCTTTCTTCTTCCGTTAGAAGTGCAACGGTGCCGTAGAGCTGAGCAAAAACTCCGCCTCTGTCTATATCTCCCACAATAAATACAGGCGCCTTTGCCTCCCTTGCTCAGAAAGCGCAATTTCCATGACCGACCACATAGCCTATCAAGAATATATCCAGCGCAGG
>CAZALQ010000075.1:0-7579 GCA_964485605.1 uncultured Oscillospiraceae bacterium | reverse complement strand
ACACTGACATGGAAACGTAATTATAATGTTGAGATATTTAATAATAATACTGTAAGTTTTACGGACGGAGCGCTAAAGATTATAAAAATAGTAGGATATAAATATTAAATGTAAAGGAGATAAAATCATGGCATTAATAAAAAGCATAACACTGCCAAATGGCATCATAGTGGAATATCACAGGGTCGTAAGTGTAGATAATATTACAAATCAAAGTAGCATTATCGAGGTTGCGTCTTATACAAACAAATCCAAAAGGCTCGAGGAAAAAGAAGCACTCAAAAACAATACCCCAATGGACATTTTTATACACACCGAATACTTAAACGTACCATATGACAAGGATTTAAATGTTGACTCCGCATATGCATATCTAAAAACGCTCGAGCAGTTTGAGGGTTATGTTGATGATTTGGATATTAGCGAAGGAAGTTAGTGATAAAACATGGGTAACGCATTGATTTCAAGAGCTTCAGTCTTTCAAAGTGCCAATATAGTGCAAGAGACAGGCAATTCAACGACATCAGTCATGAGCCAAAACGCAAGTACAGTTAATTTCGCAAACAAAAATCATACACATTCTGCGGATGATATAACTTCGGGAACATTACCGATATCTAAAGGTGGCACATACGCTTCAGATGCATTAAACGCTTTGATAAATTTGGGAGTAACCGATGCCAATGTAATGGATTTTTCGGCTTCAAGCCAAGAAGATTGGCTAAACCAAGTAAAAACATACGCAGCAAATAATATCCCGAATCGTAAACCTTTTATTTTTAATGCAGGATATCAAGGAATAGGATATGGCACGGCAATCGGCTGGAGTACAAGCGATATGAAATTTTTGATGCTGTACAATCAAACAAACGGACTCAATTTTTTCAATTATTTAAATGGGAATTGGAGTCAAATACAAATTACCGAAAACTCTCTTCCGATAAAAACTGAAGTTGGAATGTGGACTCCGACTTTAATGTCACGAGGAGGCACAAATCCTACTTACAGTACCGAATACAGATATGCAAAGTATTATAGAATAAACAATCTTGTATATATATCGTTTCATATGAAAGTCAATATTACAAATGCGGGTACTGATTACGCTTGTGTCAAAGGTCTACCCTTTATTTCCACAGACAACACAGGCGGTCAAGCACTTTCTGTAAACGAAGTCTTCGGCGCTGTAAATGGTTCTCCACCCTATGGAAATATCCCTGATAACTCGTCACAAATTAATATTCAGCATTCTTCTGGCGAAATTGCAATGAAATGGAATACAGGTACTACATGGGTGGGTTTTTCGGGTTGCTATATAAAAACTTAAAATTGGAGGTTTAATGCATTGGAAGAATTAATTTTGCTTGACGAACTAACACCGGCAAGCGTAAGTGTTGTCACTAAAAAATACATTGTCATTGACGGCACGAGGTACTTTATCGGCAATCCACACAGAGCTGCGTATGTTAACAGCATAAGTGGAAGGACCGAAATATCCGAGAATCTACCTGAGCCGTATTTATCATCAGTAATGGCTCTTTGGGGCGATACACCGATAGTGCCGGAGCCTGAGATTGAAAATAAAAACATTAGTGAAAATTAGGAGGTAAAGCATTATGGCAAATATAGGAATGCAAAATATGAAATATGCACTTCTCGTCACTTCGGGCGAAGGTGCCGAAACAACATATCAAACAGCAAAAGAATTCATAGGAGCAATAAGTGCGAGTATCACACCAAACTCGGCAGAGGCAAGTCTTTATGGCGATGATAAACTCATGGAATACTCATCGAGTTTTCAAAACGCAACAATATCACTTTCTGCAGCGAATGATGATGACGGTGTGTTTGCCGATTTACTCGGGCGTAAACAAGAAACATCAACGGGAAGATATCGTTCAAACATAAACGATTTCGCACCATATGTGGGCTTTGGATACATCGTCAGTAAGATGGTTAATGGTCAAACAAAATACAGAGCACAATTTTTTCCAAAAATGAAATTCAAACCATTTGTCCCCGAAGCATCAACAAAAGGTGAGAATTTGGAGTTTAAAACAATCACGGTTGAAGGCATGACCATGCCAAATAAATACGGAGATTGGGAATCGCATATTGACGTTGACAGTTTGGCGGCAGCTAAAAGTGAGCTTGACAAGTACTTTACTCAGCCACTTTCCGACCCGAATGCTAACACGAGTAATGGCGAAGGAGCTTGATTTAATTGATAGATAAAATTGAGTATTTAACTGACGGCGATAAAAAATATCCTATAGCATTTACGCTAAACGTTATGGAGAGAGCGGAAGAAGAATACGGCGGAGTAGGCAAATGGGTAAAATTAATGCGAGGAAGTGAACCGAGCTACAAAGCCTTGAAATTTATGATTCTGGAAATGATAAATGAAGGCATTGACATCGAAAACGATAAATTAAAAGAAAATCAAAAAATGGATTTCATGACTTCAAAACAAGTCGGCAGACTTATCTCAAGAATCGGATTTGAGGAATCGGGAAAACAAATTTTTAAATTGATAAATACCGCTTTGCCTAAAGATATAAACCCAAAAAACGTAGTGACCACGATGAGTCGAAAATAGACTTTTCGTGGATTTTGTTTGTCGGAGTAAAATTGCTCGGCTTTTCCGAAAAAGAGGTCGGGCATTTTACTATAAAAAAGTGGCTTTTGCTTTTTAATCAGTACAAAAAATATCACAATTTTAAAGTCCAAGGATATAAATTTAAAGAACCGGAAAATGAGACAAATCCAAATGGTTGGATACCGTTTTAAAAAATTAAGTTGGAGGCGAGCGTATGGCAAAATGCGAGATTAAACTTCCCGATGAGCTCTATAAATCAATTGAAAAATTATCAGGAAGACAAGATGAAATCTTAAAATCAACACTTGAAGCAGGTGGCGAGATTGTCTTAAAAGCTGTGAGAAACAACTTAAATCACGCTATTACAAACTCATCTATGCGAAGCACGGGCGAACTTAAAAATTCGCTCGGAATGTCTCCCGTAAAGAAAAGCTCGAGGGGCATTTACAATATAAAAATAGGATTTGCAGAGCCAAGACGCAAACAATATGCCGCCAAAAAGAAAAGAAGTTATTACACAATAACAAACGCCATGATTGCAAATGTGCTTGAATACGGCAAAACAGGGCAATCTCCTCGCCCATTTGTGCGTCCTGCGAGAGTTGCTTCGAAAAAGCCCGCAATCGAAGCGATGAAATCAAAATTTGATGAGGAAATAAAAAGGTTGGGAGTGAAATAACGATGCCCGATATAGGAATAAAACTCGGGATTGACGGTGAAAAAGCTTTTAACAGTGCACTTAAAGACATAAATTCGGGGTTAAAACTTCTAAGTAGTGAGCTTAAAGCTGTTTCAAGTCAATTTTTAGGTAATAACAAATCAATAGAAGCATATACAGCAAAAAATAAAGTGTTAGAAAAGCAAATTGATGCTCAGAAAGAGAAAATCGAGAAGCTGAAACAAATACTTGAGAAATCCACTAAAATGTATGGCGAAAACGACAGAAAGACTCAGGCATGGGCGACAAAATTAAATATCGCTCAAGCAGAGCTTAATAAAATGCGTGGCGAACTTAAGCAGAACAATTCCGAACTCGAAAAATACAGTAATTTTAGCGAAAAGACAACTTCTTCCGTAGGTAAACTCGATAAAGAAATCGGGACATTAAAGGGTGAGCTTGATGCGGTAGATAAAAAATACAAGAAAAATAAGGATTCCACCGAGGCACTTACCGAAAAGCAAAAAATACTCAGTGATATTTTTTCAAATCAATCCGAAAAAGTAAAATTACTTCGTGATGCGCTTAAGAATTCCGAATCAGCGTTCGGAAAAGGAAGTAACGAAACCAAAAAATTTGAAAAAGCCTTAGTCGATGCCGAAAAGGAACTCAAAGGAACCGAGCAAGAATTAAAAAATGTAGACAAAGCAATGCAAACTTCAGGGCAATCTACCAGAACCTTTGGAGATATGCTAAAAGCAAATCTCTCAGCACAAGCAATCACAGCAGGTCTAAGCAAAATCGCTCAATCAGCCAAAGATTTCGGTAATTACTTAATGGGCGGTGTTAAAAGTGCTGCAAGTTTTGGCCGTGAGATGAGTGCAATGTCCGAAAAAACAGGGATTTCGTCTGAAGTTTTGCAAAAATTCAGCATGGCAGCAAAAATGACGGAGGTTGACGTTGAAACCTTTACCAAGTCTTACTCAAAGTCAATAAAATCAATGAGTAAGGTCGATTTTGATGCCAAAAGTTTAAATGCCATAAGCCAGGCGTATAAGACTTTGGGTGTTGAAGTCAGAGATTCAAACGGAAATTTACGAGATGCTCAAACTGTATTTTGGGAAACAATAGACAGCCTTAAAAATGTCGGAAACGAAACCGAGCGAAACGCAATATCCATGCAGATTTTTGGTAAATCGGCAATGGAGCTAAACCCAATAATTAAGCGTGGCAGTGAAGGATTTAATGAGCTTACAAAAAACATGGCGACCTTTGACGATGCTACTATGGACAGCCTTCGAAGCCTTGACATCTCGATGCAAAAATTTGGCGGAGTTATGGATTCAATTAAACGAAGTATTGGCGTTGCCTTTGCTCCGATGATGAAAGAAATCGCCGATTCGGCAGCAAACGCAGGAGGAAAATTAAGAGCCTTATTCACGGCAATTGCGAAAGGCGAGAACCAAGAAGCTATAAATAAAAGATTTGAGGAATTTAAAAATTCCATTATTGAACTTTCGGAGAAAATTCGAGAGCAAATGCCACTATTTATTGACATCGGCGGCAAAATAATAGGCGCCTTATGGGAAGGTTTAAAAACAGCATTTGAACCGATTTTGCCACAGATTGTCGGTTGGGGAGCGCTAATTGCCGGGGCGATAATCGGTTGGCAAGCGTTGGTATCAGGTGCCGTGGCTGCACTTGCTCCGATAATTACCGCAGCTTTCTCTGCAATCGGACCCTTAATCGCCGCCGCAGTGGCAGCATGGCCGGTAACTTTGGCGATAGCTCTTGCCGGACTTCTTACTTATCTTGCGGTTAAGTTTTGGCCTCAAATTCAGGAGTGGGCTACTAACTTTTGGAACGATTTGACTAAGTTCTTCAGCGAGCATTGGCAAGATATGCTCCTTTGGATTGTTTCATGGCCTGTAGCACTTGTCAAAACCTTAGGTGATATGGGTGTTTGGGAGAAAATCGGAGAGTGGCTCGGTAGCCTTTGGAATAATATCACGACATTTTTAAGCGAGCATTGGCAGGATATGCTCCTTTGGATTGTTTCATGGCCTGTGGCACTTGTTAAAACTCTGAATGATATTGGCGTTTGGGAGAAAATCGGCGAGTGGCTGGGCGGTATTTGGGATAATATAAAAAACTGGTTTTCGGGTTTATGTCAAAAAACCGCATCCTGGGGCGCTGAAATGTGGAATGGGTTTATTGATTTCCTTTCGAATTTGCCTGAAAAAATTGGATATTGGCTTGGTTTTGCGCTTGGCTCAATTGTCAAGTTTTTTAAAAATGTAATTGAAGGGCTTATCCAGTTTGGAAAAAACGCATGGAGATTCGTAACAGTGGAAATTCCGAAAATCATCAATGGGATTATTGAGTGGTTTGCAAAACTTCCCGGAAAGATCGGTCAGTGGTTGACAAACACGATAAAAAAAGTGAAAGATTGGGGCATTGAAACGGGCAGAAAAGCCGAAGAAACGGGGCGAAATTTCTTAAATAGCGTGGTTAATTTTTTTAAAGATTTACCCGGAAAAATCGGCAAGTTTTTGTCAGATACGGTGGAAGGAATTAAACGCTGGGCAAGTGACATGGTAAACAAAGGCCGAGAAATGGCCGTGAATATGTCTGAAGCAATCGTCAAAAACATAAAAGAATTGCCCGGAAAAGTATATAATCTCGGAAAAAGCATTATTGAAGGCATCTGGAACGGAATTCACGAAATGATTGGTTGGATTTCAAATAAAGTTCAAGGGTTTTGTAATAGTTTTCTCGGTGGTTTTAAAAGAGCGCTTGGCATAAACTCTCCGTCAAGGCTTTTTAAAGAACAAATCGGTAAAAATCTCGCACTTGGAATCGGAGAGGGCTTTTCAAACGAAATGAAGAATGTTGTGGAAAATATGAAACAGGCAATTCCTGATGATTTAGATATGGATTTTAAATCTGATGATGTAAAAAATAATTTAATTAGTACTCAGGATTCGGGTTATAACCCACCAAATGTGTATGACGTAGATAACATGATTTCGGCATTTCAAACCGCATTAAAAGGTATGGCGTTTAAAATTGACGGCGATAAAATTGGCGAACTTGTGGTAAGCAAAGTTGAAAGAGTGGTGTTTGCATGAGTAATTATATAATTTGGAATGATAAAAACTCTCAAGATTTAAAAGGGCTGATAATCTCCGAACTTCCCCATATTTCACGACCTGCAATGCGTGTGCAGATAACTGAAGTTGAAGGAAAAAGCGGGGATTTTATCGATGATATCGGATATTCTTCACATGATAAATCTTTAAAAATCGGACTTTACGGGGATTACGATATTGACGAGATATCAAGTTTTTTCTCAGGCTCAGGCAAATTCATATTTTCAAACGAGCCCGATAAATACTACAGTGCTAAAATTAACGAGCAGATTGATTTTGAAAGGCTTTTAAAGTTTCGAACCGCAACGGTTAAATTTCATACACAGCCTTTTAAATATCTTGTCGGAGAACAAGCTGTAGAAACCGAAATAACGGGCGAAACAACTCAAATCCTCATAACAAATCAAGGACTCGAAAAATCAAAGCCCGTCATTACTTTGACGGGTTCAGGTAAAGTTGAAGTTTCCGTAAACGGATACGCACAATTTGAAGTAAATATCGATGATGGCTACATTACGGTAGATTCGCTCCTTGAGGAGTGCTACAAGGATAATTTAAATACATTAAAAAACAGAAGCATGGGCGGAGAGTTTCCCACCTTAAATACAGGTGAAAACACTATAACTTGGACGGGAAACTTGACTAAAATAAAAATCCACCCGATGAGCAGGTGGCTTTGATGATAAGCGTATATACACCCGAAGAAACTTTATTTGACAATAACGGAATTAAGATTTTAAAGCCGCTTAGAGCATTAATTCATAAAGAAGATAATGGCGAATATTATCTTGATTTGAAAGACAGAATCGAGTATCTCGAATACTACAAAAGCGGAAATATCATAAGAGTTCCGACCCCATGGGATAAACAGTGCTTCAGAATCAAAAATATATCAATTGAAAATAACAAAATTGAAGCTCGTGCTTATCATCTTTTCTATGACTCCGAAAACTATATTATTTCCGATTCCTACGTTGTGGATATGAACTGCAATAACGCTCTTAACCACATAAATACAGCCACAGACCGTCCTTCTCCCTTCCAAACGATTTCAGACGTGCCGACTGTTCATAATTACAGATGCGTAAGGAAATCTTTGGCGGAAGCTGTAAAAGACATTCTTGGCCGTTGGGGCGCTGAACTGCCCCACCTGGTTTGACACCGCCACCG
>CAZALQ010000074.1:0-7579 GCA_964485605.1 uncultured Oscillospiraceae bacterium | reverse complement strand
CCGTTTTCTATCCCGATGATCCTTTTTATATCATCTGCAAAGAAGGCTGATGAGAAGACCAGAACTATCAAAGCTGCCACTGCTGCCCATCTGCCAAAGCTTCTTTTTCTCCTTCTTGATGCAAGCCTTTCAGCATCCTCAATATATTTTGGGTCTATGTCACCGATCTTATCAAGAAATTCATTTCCACTCATAGCATGTACCCTTCTCTTTCTATATATTGCCGGAGGCTTTCTCTTAGACGGTAAAGGGTGGTCTTGACCTTACTTTGGGATATATCAAGGCTTTTTGATATATCTGAAATGCTTTTTAGGTGCCAATATCTAAGGACAAAAATACTTCTCTTTTCAAGGTCGAGACCTGATAAAAATCCGTTGATCATTTCAGAGAATGCTATGCTGTCTATCCTGCTTTCTGAATCATCAGGAACAGGTATGCATTGTTCAAGTTCAAGGCTAAGCTCTAAAACTTGTGCATTCCTTTTCAGCGCTTTCTTTTCTCTGATGACATTAAGGGATAGATGCCTTGTGATCTTTGCAAGAAAAGCATATAGATAGGATCTTGGTTCATTAGGAGGTATCAAATTCCAAGCCTGAAGATATGTACTGTTTTCGCACTCTTCAGACTCATGATGATCCTCTGTGATCCCATAGGAAAGACGGCGAAGCCTTGCTCCATATTTTGAGGATGTCTCTTTAATGGCCTCTTCGTTTCTTTCCAGATATAGATCTACTATCTTGTTGTCTTCCAAAAAAACTCCTCCAATGCATCAATGTGCCTTCACTATATACAGCACATATAGATCATGAAAGGTTACAGATATTTATGTAGAATTAAAAATACTTTAGAAATAATAATACTTTTTATCGCAAGAGTACTGATCATGATTCATTGACCAGTTTTCCTGTCATATATTCGGGATCAAGAGCGAACATCAAAGTTTTTTAGTTCTTAAGACTTTGAATAGGTGCCGGGATCCTGCCTCCTCGTTTGACGAAAACTTCCGAACTTTCTTTGTGTACCGGCATTATGGGTGCGCTGCCGAGAAGCCCTCCGAGCTCTATTGTTTCTCCCACATCCTTTCCGGGCACGGGTATTATCCTTACAGCTGTAGTCTTGCTGTTGACCATGCCTATGGCAGCTTCGTCAGCGATAATGGCTGAGATGGTTTCTGCCGTCGTAGTTCCGGGAACAGCTATCATATCAAGACCTACAGAGCATACGCAGGTCATAGCCTCAAGCTTATCAATATCGAGCACTCCGCTTCTTGCGGCAGCTATCATTCCCTCATCTTCGGAAACCGGTATAAATGCTCCTGAAAGGCCGCCGACTGAAGATGATGCCATTACGCCTCCCTTTTTAACGGCATCGTTAAGCAGTGCAAGGGCTGCAGTAGTTCCGTGGGTACCGCAGGTTTCAAGACCCATCTCCTCAAGTATTCTTGCAACGGAGTCTCCCTTTGCCGGAGTCGGCGCAAGGGACAGGTCTACGATGCCAAAGGGTGTATCAAGCCTTCTGCTGGCTTCCAATGCAACAAGCTGGCCCATTCTTGTAATTCGAAATGCAGTCTTTTTAATGGTTTCAGCAACAACATCAAAGGGTTTTCCCTTTACCGCCTGAAGGGCATTATGAACAACACCCGGACCGGAAACACCTACATTTATTACTCTTTCTGCTTCTCCGGGGCCATGGAAGGCTCCTGCCATAAAGGGATTGTCTTCAACAGCATTGCAGAAAACTACCAATTTAGCGCAGCCAAAACCATCCTTTGTCTTCGCAGCTGTTTCCTTTATTATTTTTCCCATTAAAGCCACGGCATCCATATTGATACCGGCTTTGGTAGATCCCACATTTACAGAAGAACACACGATATCCGTACCAGCCAATGCTTCCGGAATGGATCTTATCAGCCTTTCATCGGCTTTGGTCATCCCCTTTTGCACAAGGGCGGAATATCCACCTATAAAATTGACACCGCACTCTGCGGCAGCTCTGTCGAGGACCTTTGCAAAGGCCACATAATCCTCAGTCTTTGAGGCGCCTGCAACCAGCGCTATGGGCGTTACTGAAATTCTTTTGTTTACAATGGGTATTCCAAACTCTGCTTCTATACCCTCGCATGTGGGTACCAGCTTCCCCGCATAACTGCAAATCTTGTCATAGATTTTTTCGCATGCTTTTTTGGGATCTTCATCGCAGCAATCAAGAAGTGATATACCCATGGTGACCGTACGTATATCAAGATGCTGCTGCTCTATCATATCGATAGTTGCAAATATATCTTTTTGATCTATCATGGATATTCCCCTTAGATGGTGTGCATGGCATCAAAGATTTCTTCTCTTTGAATCCTTATGGTAAGTTCCATTTCTTTTCCAAGCTCCGTCAAAGCTTTGGAAATATCAGCAAAGCTTGCTGTGGCACCCTCTATGTCTACGAGCATGACCATGGTGAAATTGCCCTGCATTATGGTCTGCGAAAGATCCAATATGTTTATGTTGTATTGGCAAAGGAGTGTGCTCACCCTTGCTATGATTCCCACCTTATCGTGGCCTACTACTGTAAGAACTGCATTCATACTGTTTATTCCTTTTGCTCTAAATAAATATCAGAAAGAGGGATCTGCACCGAGGTTAAAGTTCTCGGTTCCTCTCATATCCTTAACAACATTTGATAGTATCTCAAGGAAGCGGTCAACCTCTTCTTCTGTATTGTATATACCAAAGCTTACTCTGACCATTCCCGGCGTATTCATGTCGATACAATTCTCATAGCTTGCCGCCTGCTCGTCAGATATGCCCATAAGTCTCCAAACATATGGATGTGCGCAGAATGCTCCGCGGCGCGTTGCAACTGCGCCGGTATCTGAAAGCCTTGCAGCAAGAACGAAGGAGTTGATGTCCTCAAAGTTAAAGGTTACAACGCCTACACGGTCTTCTATATTTTCCGTATCCCCGTAAATAATGATTCCGTCGAGCTTCTTAAGGCCGTCAATCAGCCTTCTGTTAAGAACCTGCTCGTGGGCGGATATTGCATCAAAGCCAACCTCTTTAAGTACGCTTATGGCCTTTACCATACCGACAATTCCGGGATAGTTTGGAGAACCCGCCTCATATACATCAGGAGCATTTTTGTATTTTACAGCTGCATCCCTTACGATTTTAACTATTCCGCCGCCGTAGAATTCAGGCATATGCTCATTTAATATTTCATATGGTCCTATTACTGCGCCGCTTCCATAGGGGGAATACATCTTATGTGCAGAGAATACGAAGAAATCTATATCTTCCTCAGGAGTATCACCCTTCATGGAAAATGCCCTGTGGGCTACGATTTGGGCACCGTCTACTACAATCTTAGCACCGTGAGCATGGGCCATTTTAGCAACTCTGTGAACGTCGGTAACATATCCTGTTACATTTGATGCCGCAGTAATGCAGACATACTTTACTTTCCCTTCGTTTTCTGTAAGAAGTCTTTCTATGTCATCATATATGACTCTTCCCTGCTCATCGACCTCTGCATAGATCACATTGCATCGTTCGCGCCATGAAAGATCGTTTGCATGATGCTCGATCCTTGTGCAGAGAACAAGATCATCTTCGCTTTCAACAAGAGCTGAAGCAAGTTTATTAAGTCCGTCTGTGGTGTTGTTTACATAGAAGCATGTATAGTAGGAAGGATCTGCTCCTACAAACTCCATGACCGTATCTCTTGTCTCCATGTAGAGATCTGTTGAATGGTTGGATTTTTGCGAAAATCCCCTGCCTATGGAACCGTACATCTTAAGTTCTTCATCAACGGCATCCATGACAGGCTTAAGGGCCGGAGTTGTCGCAGCGTTATCAAAGTTGATCATGGGCTGCATGGTGCCGTCCCCGAGTTCGACAGGTTCGTCTACACCTACGACATATTGCCTTATATTATCTATGGTGTATGCAACCTCAGTATCAGGTTCCTTATCATCCTTTTTATCATCAGGAACATCTGAGTTTTTCCCGCATCCTGCGGTAAAAATTACTGTGAGAATCACAAGTAATGCAAGCCAGAGCTTTTTCCAATTTTTCTGCATTTTCTCATCCTCCGATTACAGGATCAAACTACTGTTTCCCTTTATTTTAACACGGCTCAACACCCTTTGAAAATCCGCTTTTTCACATAAACTATTACACAAAATAATATCTAAGGTAAAAAACATAGAAACAAATCTGCTTTGTAGTATATAATTTGGTTATCAAATACGTGGAGGCATCAAAAATGGCAAACAGAGTAATACATACAGAAAAAGCACCGGCTGCAGTAGGCCCATATTCCCAAGCAATACAGTCTGAAGATACCCTTTATGCTTCTGGGCAGCTTGGCATAGTTCCTGAAACAGGAGAACTTCCTGAAGGAATAGAGGCTCAAACTCTTCAATCCCTTGCAAATGTTCAGGCAATTCTTGAAAAAGCAGGATTTAGAAAAGAAGACGTAACAAAGACTACAGTTTTCCTTACAGATCTTGATAATTTCGGACTGGTTAACGAGCTTTACGCAAAGTTCTTCGGAGATCACAAGCCGGCAAGATCCTGTGTCGAAGTATCAAAGCTTCCAAAGGGCGGACTTGTAGAGATCGAATTTATAGCTAAACAAATATATTAGTTTAATATTAACTTTAACATCCAAAAACTCCCGAAGCTTAATACTTCGGGAGTTTCTTTGTAAAATAGAATTACTTTTTCTTTACATACTTTCTGATATCGAGTGCAACAGCGATGACGATGACAAGACCCTGTACAACATAGTTGTAATATGGGTTGACGCCGAGGAACTGAAGGATGATCTTGAGGAGCTCGAATACAAGTACTCCGATAAGAACACCGGATACGGTTCCTATACCGCCTGTTGTAGATACACCGCCTATGGTGCATCCTGCAATAGCTTCAAGTTCATATCCTTGAGCAAGTCCGGAAGAAGCACCGCCGGATTTTGCAGCGAGGAGATAACCTGCAAGAGCATACATGATGCCTGCGGTCATATATATGAGCCTTATGGATCTTCCTGTGTTGACACCTGATACTTCGGCAGCAACTTCGTTTCCGCCTATGGCATACATATATTTGCCGTGAGTAGTCTTATTGTAGATGAACCAGAAAAGGGCAAACATTACAACCATGACTACCAGAAGATGCGGAAGATTGAACTCTCTGGGATTACCCCATCTTCCCGCAATAACGTCAATATACTTTTGCTGGAATCCGCCGATAGGCTGTGCGTTGGTGACTACAAGGCAGATACCGTAGACTATGGTCTGCATACCCAGGGTTGCGATGAATGGAGGAACGTGAAGTCTGGAGATGACCGTTCCGTTCATATATCCTATGAATGCTCCTATTACCAATACTATAAGGAGTATGAGCCACATATTCATTTCGGCGAAGGGAGAAACACGTCCTGCATAATCGCCTCTTTGAATGAGTATACCTGCTATACATCCCGCAAGACCTACCTGGCGGCCTGCGGAAAGGTCAGTTCCTTTAGTGATAAGACATCCTGATACGCCGAGTGCTATGACGAATCTGATGGTCGTGTTTGCTATCAGGTTACTGATATTTCCCCATGATGCGAAGTTTTCAACTCCGACACCCATGATAATAGATGCTGTAAGCAGCAGAGCTACAATTGGATTTTCTTTAAAATACGATAAAACCTTTTTCATTTTGTGAACCTCTTCGTTTATTCGAACTGAGTTGCAAGACTCATTATTTTTTCCTGCGTCATGTCTTCGCCCTCTACAAAGCCCGTGACTCTTCCGTCGCACATGACCATGATACGGTCAGACATACCGATGAGCTCATCCATTTCGGAGGATATCATGATAACAGCTCTTCCTTCTCTTGCGAGCTCCTCGATAATACAGTAAATTTCATATTTTGCGCCGACATCGATCCCTCTTGTAGGCTCATCGAGAATAAGAACATTAGGGTCATTTGCAAGCCATCTTCCTACAAGTACCTTTTGCTGATTTCCTCCGGAAAGAGACTGGATCTGAGTCTTTGAAGAAGGTGTTTTAATGTTCATCTTCTCCACATTATCCTTGACCAGCTGCTCTACCTTGTTGTTGTCAATATACAGGTCATGTTTCAAATACTTCTTAAGCGATGCAACGGAAATGTTATCAGCCACAGAAAGAACTCCCATGATACCGGTTCCTCTTCTGTCCTCTGTGAGCATTGCGATTCCCTGGTCTATGGCATTCTTAGGACGGCTTATCTGTATTTCTTTTCCTTTATACAGAATACGCCCTTTGGTGTGGGATCTGATTCCGAAAAGACCTTCCATAAGCTCAGTCCTTTGAGCACCCACAAGGCCTGCTACGCCCAAGATTTCTCCTTCTCTTACATTAAAGGAAACATCTCTGAAGCTCTTTGGATTGATAGATGTAAAGTCCTGTACCTCAAATACGACTTCACCCGGCTTATTGTGCTTCTCCGGATAGAGATTGGAAAGTTCACGGCCGACCATCTTTGTAATGATGAAGTCGTTTGTGAGATCCTTAGAATCCCATGTTCCGATATATTTGCCGTCTCTCAT
Organism: uncultured Oscillospiraceae bacterium; assembly: GCA_964485605.1. GTDB lineage: Bacteria > Bacillota > Clostridia > Peptostreptococcales > Anaerovoracaceae > RUG13409. The sequence goes on along the minus strand of CAZALQ010000074.1, from coordinate 1,006 downwards.
GATGGTGACCTCATCTGAAATCTTCAGGATCTCATCCATCTTATGGGAGATATATACTATAGCTACACCATCTTCTTTGAGCTCATTGACGATCCTGAAAAGCGCATCGACTTCGTTCTGTGTCAAAGAAGAGGTAGGTTCATCCAAAATTAGAACTCTGCAGTTAGCTGAAATTGCCTTCGCAATCTCTACTGACTGCATCTGAGATACGGATAGTTCGCCTTCTTTTTGCTTCGGGTCAAAGTTCATGTGGACCTTCTTAAGAAGAGCCTCCGTATCCTCATACATTTTTTTGTGATCTACTATATTTATAAAGCCAAGGACTTTCTTCATAGGATATCTTCCGAGATATATATTTTCTCCTATGGTCCTGGCAGGAATGGGCTGGAGCTCCTGATGTACCATGGCAATACCTTTGTTTAAGGCATCCATGGGGTTGTGGATCTCGATTTTTTCCCCATCCATATAAATTTCACCCTCATCCATGGTGTAAATACCAAACATACATTTCATGAGGGTGGATTTTCCGGCGCCGTTTTCGCCCATGAGAGCATGGACCTTGCCGGGTCTTAGCTTCAGCTGTACGTTGTCCAATGCTTTAACACCCGGAAACGCTTTGCTGACGCCTCTCATTTCAAGAGTGTATTCACTCATTTAACTGCCTCCGCCAAAGCTTTTAATTTTGGTATAAAAAAATCGGGCAAGCTTTAATGCTTGCCCGCCGTGTCCAAAGCGGACATTTTAGTCAATTACAATTACTGAATCTTTACATAGTCAACCCAGTACCAATTCTCAAGAGCTTCGCCGTTGAGAGCCTTGATAGCTGCGTCTACTGCAGTGTGGGACTGACCTACGTGGTCGTTAAGAACGGTTCCTGTCATGGTTCCGGCCTTGACCATGTCCTGGCACTCCTGAAGAGCATCGACTCCGAGGAGGTAGATGTCCTTGCCGACTGTTCTTCCTGCTGCGGAGATAGCTGCTGCTGCACCAAGAGCCATAGCGTCGT
>CAZALQ010000073.1:5631-7651 GCA_964485605.1 uncultured Oscillospiraceae bacterium | reverse complement strand
TACACTTTTTTCTTTCCATTAGAGTTTCCATACCTCCTCTGCATATTCCTTTATCGTTCTGTCACTGGAGAAGAATCCACTGCCGGATATGTTGGCAAGGGCCATCTGCTGCCAGTGTTTTCTATCTTTGTAGCTGTCCATGAGCTCTTCCCATGCTTTAAAGTATGCAGGGAAATCTCTCAGAACAAAGTACTGATCGTTCTCATTGATGAGATGATCGTATATCTTCCAAAAGCTCTGTCCGCAATCATCAAAGGTACCGTCAACAAGCTGTCTTACCATGAGATCGAGCTCAGGATTTCTCTTAAGTTCATCCCTTGCAACATAGCTTCCGCTTGATGAAAGCCTTGAAACCTCCTCTGCACTCATTCCGAAGATCTTGGCATTTTCCTCTCCGCAGCGCTCAAATATCTCGATATTTGCTCCGTCCATGGTACCGAGAGTCAAAGCTCCGTTCATCATGAATTTCATATTTCCGGTTCCCGATGCTTCCTTTCCTGCCGTTGAAATCTGTTCTGAAATATCAGCTGCAGGATAGATGATCTGTGCATTTGAAAGCGAGAAGTTCTCAATAAAGATAACCTTCATCTTCTTTGATATTACAGGATCCGCATTTACCTTATCCGCAATGGCGCAAATGAATTTGATTATCTCCTTTGCAAGATCGTATCCGGGAGCTGCCTTTCCTCCGACTATGAAGGTGACAGGATGGATCTCAAGATTCGGGTTTTCCTTAAGCCTGTTATATAGATTTAAGATCTTAAATGCCGTAAGAAGCTGCCTTTTATATGCATGAATTCTTTTTACGTGAACATCAAACACAGAAGATGTATCTATGGCTATATGCTGTTTTTCAGCTATATATGAAGCAAGCTTTTCCTTATTTGCCTTCTTTACTTCATCAAGTCTTGCAAGTAAAACATCGTCCTCAATTCTTGACCTTAAGTCTGCCAGTTTTGTAAGATCTGTCTTCCATTCGTCCCCTATGCATTCGGTAATGAGAGCTGAAAGTTCAGGGTTTGACTGAATGAGGAATCTTCTTGGGGATACGCCGTTTGTCTTGTTGTTAAACTTTTCAGGCTGGAGTGCATAAAACTCCTTGAAAAGATCCTTCTTAAGAATATCGCTGTGTATCTGGGCTACGCCGTTTACGCTGTGGCTTCCGATGACGGAAAGGTTAGCCATTCTGGCTTCTCCGCCCCAAAGCACTGCAGTCTTTTTGTGAATGTCCTTAAAGTTGTCGCCAAGAGGTATATATGATCTCCAGCGGTTGTCTATTTCCTCGATGATCATATATATTCTCGGAAGGAGTCTTTGAATAAGGCCTTGAGGCCACTTTTCCAAAGCTTCGGGAAGAACGGTATGGTTGGTAAAACCGACAACTTTCCTTGTGATCTCCCAGGACTCATCCCATTCAAGTCCTTCATCATCCATAAGCCTTCTCATGAGCTCCGGGATTATTAAGGCCGGATGTGTGTCATTTGTCTGTATGGCCGCATGCTCAGGGAATCTGTCCCATCCTTCATCCGGATATCTCTTTCTGTATGTTCTCATTATGGAATCGATACCGGCACAGACGAGGAAGTATTCCTGTTTAAGCCTTAATATCTTTCCTGCTTCCGTATTATCGTTTGGATAAAGCATGGACGTAAGGGCTATAGCTTCGCTCTGCTTTCTCATGGCCGATGCATAATCACCTCTGTTAAATGCCTCCAAATTTACTTCATTTGTTACGGGCTTTGCGGAATAAAGATGAAGGGCATTGCATGTCTCTCCGCCGTATCCCAGGATAGGAACAAAATACGGAACAGCTATTACGCTGTCGTAGCCTCTGTGAATAAATTTAAGTTTTCCGTTTTCGAAATATCTGTCTATTACGCCTCCGAATCTTACTTCAGACTCATCGGTAGGAACTGCTTCTTCCCAGGGATAGCCGTTTTCAAGCCATGCGTCCGGTTCTTCAATCTGATATCCGTTATCTATTCTCTGTTTAAAAAGACCGAATTCATATCTAAGACCC
>CAZALQ010000073.1:0-5621 GCA_964485605.1 uncultured Oscillospiraceae bacterium | reverse complement strand
ATGCCCATGGATGCCATGGAATCAAGGAAGCAGGCAGCAAGCCTTCCAAGGCCGCCGTTTCCGAGTCCCGGATCTATATCAAGCTTTACGAGGTCTTCAAGTGAAATGCCCATCTCGGAAAGGGCTTCTGCAACCTGATCTCTTATGCCCAGGTTTACAAGGTAATTTTCAAGAAGAGGTCCTATTAAAAACTCCATAGAAAAATAGTAGACCTTCTTGTCCTATTTTTCCTTTTGTATATTTCTTGTAGCAAGTCTCACTCTTGCCACATTGGCTGTAACGTATTTAGTAAGGGCATCCATAGCCTCTTCACTGCTGCATGTTTCAGGCTTTTTATCCGTATCAAGAAGAAGAATTGCCCTGAAATCCTTCTTAAATTTTTCCTTATCAAACTCTCTCATATTAATCCTTAATTACTACTGTTTTTTACTTAAAACTATTCCTGAAAGGGGTGCAAGCTTTATGGAGATCGACTGCTCTTTCCCGTGGCAGCTGACTTTCTCACTTTTCAGCTCTCCCTCATTTGTGCATCCGCTGCCTCCGTATTCAAGCCTGTCCGAATTAAAACTTTCAATATATGTGCCTTCCTTTGGAACTCCTATTCTAAAGTCTTCATAATATCCCGTTCCAAAGTTAAGCACTACGATATCCTTATGCTTGCCGCTGGCACAGGTCCTGCAATAGATATATACCGATTGCTCCGCATTATCTGCATCTATCCATTCAAAACCCTTCCAGTTTCTGTCGTTGCTGTAAAGGGCTTTTTCCTTAAGATAAAAGTTATTGAGCTCTTTTATATACTCAAGATGTTTCCTGTGAGTGTCATATTCATCGACCAGGAACCATTCAAGACCTTCGTATTCACGCCATTCTATAAACTGTCCGAATTCATATCCCATGAAGTTAAGCTTGGCGCCCGGGTGTGTTATCTGGTAAAGAGCAAGAAGCCTAAGGCCTGAAAATTTCTGATAATAGTCTCCCGGCATCTTCCCGATAAGGCTTGCCTTTCCGTGAACAACTTCATCATGAGAAAGAGGAAGGACAAAGTTTTCATTGAAGGTATACATCATGGAGAATGTGATCAGGTTATGGTCATACTTTCTGTACAGGGTATCTGTGCTTATATACCTTAAGGTATCATTCATCCAGCCCATATCCCATTTGTAATGGAATCCCAAGCCTCCGTCCTGCGGAGGATAGGTCACAAGGGGCCATGCCGTGCTTTCTTCTGCTATGGTAAAGACTCCCGGCAAATAGCTTCCAACCATGTCGGAGAGCTCCTGAAGAAGGGAAACAGCATCAAGGTCTCTTTCGTCACCGTAGATGTTAAACTTCTTTTTGCTGTCATCATCTATGCCGAAATTTAGATAAAGCATGGATGAAACGCCGTCTATTCTCAAGGCGTCGGCATGATATTCCTTTATCCAGAACATGGCATTGGAAAGAAGGAAAGATTTTACCTCATCCCTTCCGAAATCGAACTTCATGGTGCCCCATTGAGGATGCTCTTCCTTTTCGTAAAGATATTCCCCGTTCATCATGTACAGGCCATGAGCATCTTTGCAGAAATGGCCCGGCACCCAGTCGAGAATAATACCAAGGCCTGCTTTATGGGCCTTGTTTACAAGATACTTAAGATCCTGAGGTGTTCCGTATCTTGAAGTCGCGCTGTAAAAACCCGTGACCTGATATCCCCAGGAACCGTCAAAGGGATGTTCCATCAAAGGAAGAAGCTCTATATGGGTATATCCCATGTCCTTTGCATAGGGTATAAGTTCATCAGCAAGCTGCCTGTAGTTATAGAAATCTTCTCCGTTCTTCTTCCAGGACCCGGCATGAACTTCATAGATGTTCTTTGGCTGCTTAAAATGGTCTGTCTTTTCCCTTTTTGCTATCCAGCGGCTGTCGGACCACTCAAAGTCCATATCCCAGATAACAGAGGCTGTAGCAGGCCTTTTTTCAGCCCAAAAGGCAAAGGGATCCGCCTTGATCAGTTTTTCTCCCTTTGCAGTCTCTATGACATATTTGTATTTATCTCCCTTTTTCGCACCGCAAACAAAGGCAGTCCATACGCCTGTGCTTCCAATAGGACTCAATGATATATTCCAATCATTCCAGCCGTTAAAATCGCCGTAGACATGAACGCTTTTTGCGCCGGGGACCCAGATGGTAAATCTTGCGCCGGCCTCTCCGTCTCTTTCAGCTAAATGGGCTCCGAATATATCTGAGGCGTTGTAATACTTGCCTTCGTTAAAAAGGTATAAAAGCTCTTTTTGGGGTTCTTTATCTAAAGGATACATATATCTTCCTTTTATTCTTGAGGTCTCAAAAATCAGTAAAACCGGGAACTCCAAAGGAGCTCCCGGTAACTTTCTATCTTCCGGTAAGGTCTAACTGTCCTACCCAGTACCATTCGCCGTCCCGGCGGATGAAGAACATTCTGTTATTGTATTCTATGGTCCTGTCTCCGACTCCTGAAACTGATATTACTTCATCAAAGCTTACATCAGCTGAGCAGAAGTTGTCGTTATAGAGTATGTAATTATCTACATTTTCATTCTGGAAATAGTATCCGTAATGATCGCTTACGAAGGTTATATCAATGGATGTAGCCCAGGCTGTTGCCTGTTCTTCAAGCTTTGATCCGGGAAGGATGCGGCACTCATCAAGGACTGAATAAAGTCCGTGATAGTATCCGCCTACATCATCTGTCATGAATCTTGCCCAAAGCTCATACATGGAGAGGAAATCTCCGACTTCTCTTACTGCATCCGCCTGAGCAGAGTCTGTGCCGTAGTCTGCTGCAGCATAGTACACGTTACCTTCAGATGAAATATCAAGGTTAAGATTTACCTCTTCTCCCACATTGTTTTCCACCGTTATGATCGGATCATAGTGGAGAACAAAATCCATCTTTGTTCCTGTCGGAACCTCGTCATATGCGCTGAATGCTGCAAAGTCTTCAATAACGCCTTCGCTTCCGGAGGAAGTATCAACCACAGCTCCGTCAAACTTCAGTGTGAAATCCTTTGGAAGTACAACGCTGAATGCGATTGTTCCCTCATCTGAAAGCTTAAAGCTTGGTTTTGAAATCTCCGGATTTCTGACAAATGCATACTTCAGCTTGTATGAAGCAATATTGAAAATGCCCAGCTTTTGTTTTGAACCGGTCTTCTCAATAGCCACAGTGACAAAGGGTTTATCATTTGCTGTAACATCATATACGAGGAGGTCTTCCTCTGAATATGTCAGATTCTTGGTAGCCTTAAGTTCGGAATAGGCATCCGTGTTATAGAAGCTGTTCTGCCTTGCTTCAGGATCGCCGTAATCGGTCGCATAGAAGCAATTTTCCTGAAGGTAAGAGCCAAGGGCCTTATCGTTTTTGCTTGCATGATTTAAAAGTCCAAGTACGTAATTATCCGGCTGGCTCTTTTCATAATCTACAAGTATTCCCCTTACATGCACAAAAAGAAGTGCAAGTCCTGCGAGGATTATTACCAGATAGGCAAAATAGAATTTGCCGAAAAGTGTTTTCTTCTTCTTTGTTTTCGCCATTTCCTTTTGCCTCCTTTACTTCATTACCACAAAGGCTGTAGGAAGTCTCCATGATGAGTTGGTAGCCCAAAGGGTTACACTGTCCATAAGCCATTTATCCTCTTCTGTTGCCAGCCAATCTGCATTGTAATACATGCAGGATGAGCTGCCTCCGTCAAGGTTTGCAGCGTTGACTGCACCGTACTTAAGCATGATGCTGATAAGGTCAGATGCTGTAGCGCCAAGGTGTCCCGCCTTACCTCTTCCGTCTGTAACAAGAAGGAGTATCGCTCCGTCAGCTCTTTGGCCTATGACAGTACGCGGGTTTGCTCCGGAACCTGCTCCGTTGAGCTCTCTTGCTTCCCCGTTTATTACCAAAGGAACGAAGTGATTGTTTGCATCGCTTGCTTCATCCTGGAATGCGACTGCATCCCTGATTCCGTTTTCCGATACATAATTTGCAAACTCATCAGGACTCCATCCTTCGATGTTTACAATTCTTAAAATATTCTTGTTATCAAGTCCTATCATGTAGATGCCGTAGTAAGGATATCCTGAAGGATCGTTGTATTGAATATGTCCGTTGGAAACGCATACGCCGTAAGGTGAGCCGCCTTTATTAAGGTCTGCAGCATAAATTCCGCCGTTGACACCTGCAATTGCGCCTGAGCTTGTTACAAGGTCATCAAGGTCCATACCGAATTCAGTCCAGGGATAAGTAGAACCAACGCATACCTTGGAAGGATCCTTTACTATAAGCATGGTGGCAAAGTATCCGTTTCCGTTGATGGTAACTACTTCAATGCCGTTTTCATCAAAGTCACCTTCAACTTCTGTATCGGTATTTATAAGGTCTTGGTCTATGTCAGTATCCATATCCTGCATGGACGTCTTGGCTACTATTTCCTGAATCTCATCATTGCTCAGGAAAATATGAGCAAGAAATTTAAGATTGCCCGATTCAAGAACAGTTGTAACAAAGGTATCTCTCGCCGATATGGAAGGTCCTTTAACTATAGTTGCAATGATAATGGCAAGAGCCAAAACAATGGCAATTATCGTTGTTAAAAAAACAAGAACCACCCTTCCTGCAACTATGCCGCCTGTAACTTTCTTCTTTGATTTCATAAAATGTCGGAACCGGTCTTTAAGCCTAGGTTCTTCTCCTTTCTTTTCTCTCTATATACCCCTTTAGGTTTCATAAACAAAATACAAAAGTGCAGCCCACGTGTACATGGAATAGTAAAGACCCTCTTCATCTCTTCCTGTCTTCAAGAGCTTCTTTGCATCTTCCTTTGTAAGGAGGCTGTAGTCTCCGAAAAGTTCTGTCTTTTCGGCATTATCAGTTGTAAGGGATGAAAGGTCTTCAAGGAAAACCTCTGCGCATACCATGGCATTGCTCTCATCGGTCATTCCCGGAGTGCTGAAGACAAGAGGCGCTGCAATGTATATCTTATCGCTGTCCTTTACCTCAATGCCTGTTTCTTCCCTTATCTCCCTTTTTGCAGCCACAATCATAGGGTTGTTTCCACCCTCTCCGTCATTCTCATCTATGAGACCTGCAGGAGGGCTCAAAAGAAAACGGCCCACGGGATACCTAAACTCCCTTTCAAGGTAGAGCATAGGCTCCTTGTCCTTCACATGAAGAATCACGATGCAAGTCACTGCATCGGGGAGCATATTTTTGTAATCTTCATCATTTTTCAGGGCTATGAGATCATCCTCTTTTCGTCTGCTTGAAACGAGGTAATTGGGATTTGTTTCATAGCTGAAATGATATAAATTAAGGTATTTATTTTCGTAGAGGATATCTACATCCTCTTTAGTCAATTTGTTGTTCATATATCAAAATGCTTAACCAATGTATTTTATCATTATTTCCCTATCTGTGCCACAAATTGAAGCTCTATTTTACCAGGAAACCATAATATTATCACACAAAAAATGTGTTTAAAGAAGAGGAGCAAATATTCTGAGGCACGAAAGCAAAAAGTCCTTTATGATGCCCCAATTGCAGTCCTCAAGCTTTACCTCTTTGCATTTTCCAAGGCTGTCTTCAAAATCTTCTTTGACGTCTAAAATCACTT
>CAZALQ010000072.1:0-7677 GCA_964485605.1 uncultured Oscillospiraceae bacterium | reverse complement strand
GTAGAAGGTATCCGATCCTTCTTTTCCGTTTAAGATCCTGCAGTTATCTTTTACAAGCTCATCTCTGCATTCCTTGTTTGTTATAGCAATGATTTTTACAGCCTGCTTGCCCTTGCCGCTGGCTGCATAAAGACCTGCTTCGATGATCTGTTCGATATCTTCCTTCGGAGGCATATCAGCCTTAAACTTTCTGATACTTCTGCGCTCCTTGATTGCCTTTAAAACTTCATTCATAATCATATCCTCCTACATAAAATCACTGTATATATTCTATCACGCTTTTTACCCAAGACTAACCCTCAATGAAAAATCCTGACCATTTTTTTATTCTGTCCCTCATCCCTTCGATATCGAGAACTCCGTAGGCAAAGCCCTTCCTTACAAGTTCTTTGGGAACATATTCATCATACTTTTCAAATATTGGGACCTCGTTTGGATAGACAAGTTCCATAGGATCAAATTCCTTGGCTGCCTCTTCGGCTAAGACCCTGTAAAATTCCTCTTCGCTTGCATCCATTGTAAACTGCATATAGTAAGGCCTTGCGGACGTGAGGCCCTTAAGACCGAGCCTTTTAGCGCACTTGATCTTTAAAAGCCTTTCCATGGCGAGGAAGGCATAGGTGCCAAGCCATGGGAAAAGAGCCCACATCTTGCCTCCGAGATGTATGAGAGGCTTTTCTGTCATACCGGACTTCCTGAAGGTATTTCTAGCATCCTTAAGCCTATATATGGCGTGGTTCATAAGATAGGGATAGGACTTTTCATCAGACAAAACTTCATACATCTTCTCCAATATCTTAGTATGAATATCCCCTGCCACATCTCCAAAATATGCAGGGATGTTGCCCTTAACAAGGGTGCAGTAAACCACCCTTTTCTTGTGGTCGACTTCATCGACCACCCATACTCTTCCGGCAATGGCTATCTTATCTCCTACGGGAGGCGGTTTTACGATAGTTCCAAGCTCTTCAGAACCGGCCCTTACTGTATATTCTATATTCTCCTGAAATACGGCATAGAACTTATAGCTGTTTACTACCCTTTCTCCCGTAAGCCCAACAATGAGACCGCCGTTTTCAGTCTTTACTATGTGATCGATCTCAATCAGATGGCGAAGGAGCATCCTGTAGTCATCCTGAGATATACGCCTAAAGCAGGAAAGGGAAAGGACTCTTGATGCAAGTTCTGCAGGAGTCATCTCCCCGCTTGATGCAAGGGTGCTCATGGTCTGATGATAAAGAAGGCTGAAGGGAAGCTTGTCAGTTCGAGGAGGTTCAACAAATCTTTCGTCAAGATAAAGCTGAACAAGGGCAATGCCCTGTGCCAGATACCAGGGGATCATCACAGGAAGCATGGCTCTTGCCTCCGGGTGCTCCTCTCTCATTACAAAGTGCATCTCGGAAGGATTTCCCCTTCTTCCCGTTCTTCCCATCCTCTGAAGAAATCCTGAGACCGTAAAGGGAGCATCGATATGGAAAGCCCTTTCAAGGCGGCCTATATCGATGCCAAGTTCTAAGGTTGCAGTTGCGCAAACGGACATTAAAGAATCGTCATCCTTCATCTCGCTTTCTGCGCTTTCCCTGTATGATGCCGAAAGATTGCCGTGATGGATAAGGAATCTTTCAGGCTCGTTATTTGCTTCGCAATACTGCCTTAAATGCTGGCATACCGACTCGCATTCTTCCCTTGAATTTGTAAATACAAGGCATTTCCTTCCTCTTGTATGCTCAAAAATATATGCAAGCCCCGGATCTGCGGCAGAAGGCGCTTTATCGGTGGGAGCTTCCATGGGAAGTGTATTCTCTATGGGAGCTTCACCTTCACCTGCCTGGGGGAAGCTGTTGTAAAAATGATCCATTGATAGGCGCCAGTCCTCTTTGCTGCCGTCGATCTTATGAATAACAGTTTTTCTGCTGCTTCATGCAGTAAGAAATGCGCCGGCGGCTTCCGGATCGCCTATGGTCGCGGAAAGGCCTATCCTCCTTGGATTGCAGCCGGCCACTTTGCAAAGCCTTTCAATGAGGCAGAAGGTCTGCATACCCCTGTCTCCCCTCAAAAGAGAATGGACCTCGTCTATGACAACGAATCTTAAATCTCCGAAAAGGGACGGAATCTCCATGTGCTTATTTATCATGAGAGATTCTAAGGATTCAGGCGTGATCTGAAGTATTCCCTGTGGCTTTCTTATGAGCTTTCTCTTGCTGCTTTGGGCCACATCCCCGTGCCAGCGGTAAACGGGGATACCCTCCTCTTCGCAAAGGTCATTTAACCTTCCGAACTGGTCGTTAATGAGTGCCTTAAGAGGCGCAATATATAGGACACCTACGCTGTCTGAAGGATCTTCTTCAAGAAGGGTAAGTATGGGAAAGAAAGCTGCCTCGGTCTTTCCCGATGCGGTGGATGCCGAAATGAGCACATTGTCATCGGTTCCGAAGATAGCTTCTCCCGCAGCATTTTGAACAGCCCTTAAAACCTGCCAGCCTGAGCGGTAAATATAGTCCTGTATAAAGGGAGCATATCTTTCAAAGACGTTCATATGGTAAACTCCGCATATTCTGCATCGGCTTCATCTGATACAGCTTCTGATTTTGCAAAGCTGAATTCGTCAGATTTAAGAAGCTTAAGCATATTCAAATCATTATGTTGATACATAAGGTCAAGAAGCTCTATAAAATCCCTGATGACCTCTCTCGGCGTAATATTTTGGTCTGCACCTATCCTGCCGTATTCCAGCTTAATGAAGTCTGCCAGCTCTGAAGTCGTAAGCTTCCTTTCGTAGTCATAAAGGCCTGCATGCATGTCGGAAAGCTTTTCGCAAAGGACCAGCATCTCTTCAGCATTTAAGGGATCGAGCCTTATGACGGGAGCAAGAAGATCTCTTGCACTGGGCTTTGAAAATCTTCCCTCTGCAAGCCTCGAGCGCAGAGCCTCATAGCTGTAAACACCCCTTCTCTTATCTTCTATGGCCTGGGGCGTTGAGCCCATGATGATGCCAAGATACTTTGCTTTGCCCTGAAGGGCATCATTGTACATGGTAAGTATCTTTTCGTAGTTATACTGCCTTGTTATTGTATTGGGGATCTTGTATATGTTTACAAGCTCATCGATCATGATCATCATTCCTCTGTAGCCTGCAAGCCTAAAGAAAAGAGCAAAAAGCTTGAGATAATCATACCAGTCATCATCGGTTATAATGATGTTTACTCCCAGCTCAGCTTTAGCTTCTGACTTTGTGGAATATTCGCCTCTAAACCATCTGACGACCTTCATCTTTGTCTCATCATCACCCTCCACATAGGAGTGGTAGTAAAGGGAAAGAAGTTTTGCAAATTCAAAGCCGTGTACCATCTCGCTTATCTGAGATGTCACTTCATATATCTTTTTATCTACAGCAGATGTGAGAAGCGGGTCTCCGGGAAGAAGTCCTGTCTCCTCCAAGGCCTTTGACTGAACGCTGTTTATCCACCTGTCAAGGACAAGGGTCAGAGCTCCGCCCTCTGGCTTTGTCTTTGTTGATAAATTGCCGATGAGCTCCCTGTATGTGGCAAGGCCCTGGCCCCTTGTTCCCTGAAGTCTTCTTTCAGGAGACAGGTCTGCATCCACCACAACAAAGCCCCTGTCCATTACATAATTTCTTATGGTCTGAATAAGGAAGCTCTTGCCCGATCCATACCTTCCCACAATGAAGCGGAAGGATGCACCGCCTTCTTCTATGATCTCAACATCGTGAAGAAGAGCGTCTATTTCATTCTTTCTTCCGACGGCTATATACGGAAGACCTATCCTTGGTACTACACCGCCCTTTAAAGAATTGAGTACGGTCTGCGCTATACGCCTTGGAATCTTTTTCTTTTCTTCGCCCAAAACTATTCTCCTTTTAATATCCTCAGTAAATCGTCCCTGTAGTCCTCGACGAGATAAATATCATCTCCGTCGCATTCGAAGGGACTGTCCCCTATTTCACCGATCAAAACTTCGTTTATATCATCTGCAGCAACCGACGGCATGAGGCCATGGGCTTTTAAAACTTCCTTTGCACTGCCGTCAAAGAGAACTGCCTTAAGGATCTCCCTTTGAACTTCATTCAGAATTGAGTCATCCTGCGGAAGAGAAACTTCCGGGGACAGGACCTCATTATCCTCAAGCTCCAGTTCGTCCTCAGTGAGGAGGCTGTCCCTTGTATATGCCGCATCTTTCCTGATCTTATCAAGCTCAGAAAAGTCTATATCTATATCCTTGATGACAGGCTTTCTTGCCTTTTCTTCAGCTTTAATATCCCCATTGATTATGGCCTTTGCATAGGGCGTTACCCAGGACTCCTCATCCTTTTCCCTGAGGTAATGGCCCGCCTTTAAGTACTTTCTGAAGAGCCTGTCGCCTTCATGGAGTATGCCGTTAAAGCTCTCCTTATCAAAGTAGAGCTTTTCGTATCTTTTTTCGCTCCACTTGCCGTAGGAATATATGTAGCTTCTGCAGTCATTTAGCACATATTCATAGTTGGGCATTCCGGCCTTTCTGCTGTCCGTATAGAGAGGATGCCAAGGGTATACCTTTTGCCATCCGAAGCAAAGTGTAAAGAGGTCGCTTCCCTCTATGACGCAGGTATTTGCCATATACCTCCAAAGGCTTGCAAAAAGGTGCTTTCCCTTTTCTTCATCCCTATCGAGTACTGCAGATTTAGAAAGCTTTCCGTCGCTGAAAAAGGCAAGTGCCTTAAAAATCTCCTCATCGCTGTGATTTAAAGGATTCTTAAGAGATGAAAGCATATGGTCTCTTTCCTTTAGATCGGGATCGAAATACTTATATGCTGTCTCCCTGTCCATATCATGGGTCACAGCATATTCGAAGAGCTTTCTTCTAAGAGACCTCTGTGCATAGGTTCCGTCCTGGGCTTCCTCATAGGCAATGCGAAGGGAATCAAAATCCATCTTTGGATTTGATACAGCCTTTCTTTCTCCGTACTTTCCGGAGGGGATTGGCGTATCCCTATATATCTTCATGCTTATCTGCCTGTCATGCCCCGGCTCTATATGAATGACAGGATCGCTTTTCTTTTTTCCCAGATGGATGTCAGCACTGGGATTTTTGCTAACATTAACTTCAAGGTATTTGCCAAGCTTTATGTTAATACCCTTATTCTTAAACTCTTCCAGTAATTCTTCTATTGACTTGTCAGTTTTTGAATTTCCCATCTGCAAAAACAAACATTTGTTCTGTATCAGAGTATTATACCATACTATGTGAAAATCCGTCAAACAGTTATGAAAAACAGAAAACAAAAAACCCGCCTGCCGGCGGGTCCTACTTCGTCTTTACTGTTTACTCTGCAAAATCTCTTGCTACATCCTTAAGATAGTCTCTAATGGTGAGATGCTGCGGGCATGCATCTTCGCACTGACCGCACTCGACGCATTCATCGGGAGCTGCATGAGTTTTAATGTAGTCCTGATAGGATGCCTTTGCCCTCATGATAGTTCCTTCGGAAACTGCCTGTTTAAGTCTGTTGTACATCTTGAAGTACTGCGGGATCTTGATCTCCATGGGGCAGCCGTCTGTGCAGTAGCTGCATCCTGTGCAGTTGATTGCTCTTTCGGAATTGATCTGCTCTGCAGCCTTAAGGCAAAGAGCCTTTTCATCCTCTGTAAGAGGCTTAAAGTCTACCATGTAGGATGTATTATCATCCATCTGCTCAAGGTTGGACATGCCGCTTAATACCATATATACATTGTCAAGGCTTGCCACAAATCTTACTGCCCAGGAAGCAACGGATGCATCCTTATCGGCATCCTTAAAGATCTTTGTTGTTGTCTCGGAAAGATTTGCTAAAGCGCCGCCCTTTATAGGCTCCATGACTATGACAGGTTTGCCGTGCTTTTCGCAAACTTCATAGCACCTTCTTGACTGAATATCATAGGATTCCCAATCAAGGTAGTTGATTTGAAGTTGTACATATTCAACTTCCGGATGCTCTGTAAGGATTTTGTCAAGAAAATCTGCATTATCATGGAACGAGAAGCCTATGTGCTTTACAAGTCCTTTAGCCTTTTTATCAGCAAGCCAGTTAAAGCAGTCATATTTTTCAAATACGCTTTCGTAATTTGACTGCATTACACAGTGAAGCCAATAAAAGTCAAAGTACTCAAGACCGGTCTTCTCAAGCTGCTCATTAAAGATCCTGTCCCTTGATTCAAGAGAATTGATTTCCGCAGGAGGAAGCTTTGTAGTAACTGTATAGCTGTCTCTTGGGTATCTTTCGACTAAGGCTTTCTTAAGAGCTCTTTCTGACTCTCCCTTATGATATGGATATGCTGTATCAAAATATGTAAAGCCTCTTTCAAGGAACATATCCACCATCTTTTTATACTGCTCAATATCGATGGAAGTCTGATCATTTTCATCGAGAATCGGCAGTCTCATTGTTCCGAAACCAAGTTTTTTCATTTTTCTCTCCCCTCACTACATCTGAATAATTTGCCTATATATTTTACCGCCGTGGAATAAATCTGTCAAAAAATACCGCAAAATATATAGCATAAACCTATTGACATAGTAGGCAAATAGGAATATATTTATCGAAAATACAGTTTTTAAGGAGATAGATCGTGGCAAAAGTATATGCAGTATGCATGAGTGAAAAGAAAGGAACTCAAAAGCACGAAGTACCGGAAGCAGTCTTTGTTGAGGACTGGGGAATCAAAGGGGATGCCCATGCGGGAAAGTGGCATAGGCAGATAAGCCTTCTTGGGCTCGATCAAATTGAGGACTTTAGAAAAAGAGGGGCTGATGTATCCTTCGGAGCCTTCGGGGAGAATATAGTTGCCGACGGTTTTCATTTCCGCACCCTTCCGATAGGAACACGTTTTCAAATAGGAGACGTGCTTCTTGAGATGACACAAATAGGGAAAGAATGTCACAGCCACTGTGAAATATACAAGAAGATGGGCGAATGTATCATGCCAAGAGAAGGCGTGTTTGCGAAGGTCCTAAGGGGCGGCATAGTTCACAAGGGTGATGAGATAGAGATTATTAAAGACTAAGCCAGCATTAAGGAGGATCTTCAAAAAGGAGGGTCCTCTTTTTTAGTATTAAGAAAGGAAGAATTGATATGTCAAAAATCTACAAAGGAGCTTTAGAGCTCATAGGGAATACTCCCCTGGTGGAAGTAACAAATCTGGAAAAGGAACTGGGTCTTGAAGCCAGGGTCCTTGTAAAACTGGAATACTTTAATCCTGCAGGCAGCGTAAAGGACCGTATTGCAAAGGCCATGATAGAGGATGCTGAAGAGAAGGGCCTGCTTTCAAAGGATTCCGTTATAATTGAACCTACTTCCGGCAACACCGGCATAGGTCTTGCATCTATAGCTGCAGCAAAAGGATACCGCATCATTTTGACCATGCCTGAAACCATGAGCGTTGAAAGAAGAAATATATTAAGGGCTTATGGAGCGGAAATCGTCCTGACAGAAGGCGCTAAGGGAATGAAAGGTGCCATTGCAAAAGCAGATGAACTTGCAAAGGAAATCCCCAATTCATTTATTCCGGGGCAGTTTGTAAATCCGGCCAACCCAAAAGTCCACAGAGAAACAACGGGTCCTGAGATTTGGAATGATACAGAGGGCAATGTGGATATATTCATTGCAGGCGTAGGAACAGGGGGAACGGTAACGGGAATAGGAGA
>CAZALQ010000071.1:0-7699 GCA_964485605.1 uncultured Oscillospiraceae bacterium | reverse complement strand
GCCCGTCGCATACTATTATCTCGATACCTTTGATGATGGAGAAAGTTATGCCATCTACGGAAGGATCCCTGCTCTTCTTAACGGAGACAGAGTAAACCTCCTCGTTGTGTTTGATAACGAGAATCCTCATGGTGTTATAGCAGGAGCCAATTTCGACTATACACTTGACGGCGTAGAGGCAATTGCAAAGAACCTTGTCGAAATTAAAGACGGAGATGTAATAGATTTCATCTGCGACCACTACGACAAGAACGGCAATTACAATGCAAGTTATAAATTCGGTGATCAGCTCGTTGTAGACGGAGACCTCGTGATCAGCGATGTATATCTTGCAAGGCCCGATGCGGCTCAGGCAGCATATATCTTTACAGATATCTTCGGTCAGGAATACTGGACCCCGATCGTTCCCAAATAGGATGTAAAACTTATGGCACAGCTTTTGCTGTGCCATTTTTGAAAGGAGACATAAATGAAAGTACTTCTTGTAAACGGAAGCCCTCACAAGGAAGGCAATACCTATCTTGCGCTGAAAGAGGTTGCAAAGGAAATAGAAAAGTACGGCGTGGAAACGGAAATATTTCATATAGGTACAGGCCCTGTTCAGGGATGCATTGCATGCAACAAATGCCATGAGCTTGGAACCTGTGTCTTTTCCGGAGATGTAGCCATGAAGCTTCAAAGAAAGATGCAGGAATCCGATGGTTTTGTATTCGGAACTCCTACTTACTATGCAGGACCAAACGGCACTCTTTGCGCAATACTTGACAGAGTGTTTTATTCTGCCGGCGGCTGCTTTAGGGCAAAGCCTGCATCTGCCATAGCTGTCTGCAGAAGGGGAGGCGCGACAACGGCTCTTGAAAGGCTTGAAAAATATATAACTATCGGCGAGATGCCGTACATTTCATCTCAATATTGGAATATAATATACGGGAGAGCACCGGGAGAGGTCCTGCAGGACGAAGAGGGCCTTCAGACCATGAGAGCCCTTGGGAAAAATATGGCATATGCAGTGAAGAATCTTCCTGCAAGCGAGTGTCCAAAACTTGATGAACAACACAAACAAACTAATTTTATACGTTAATTTGAAGGAGGAATAATTATGGATTTTAATGAAAAGAAAGCTTTAGTTGCATACTTCTCAACAAAGGGAGTTACAAAGGAAGCAGCAGAAAAGGTAGCAGCTGCAACAAACGGTAAGCTTTTTGAGATTCAGGCAAAAGAGCCATATACAGATGAGGATATCGATTGGAAAAATCCCGAAAGCCGCTGCAACAGAGAACATAAAGATCAGACAATTCGCCCTGAGCTTTTAAAGAAGGCACATTGCCCTGGAAAATATGATGTATATTTTGTGGGATTCCCGATTTGGTACGGAGTATATCCATCCATCGTTCAGACCTTCCTTGACAGCTTAAAGCTCGAAGGAAAGACTGTAGTCTTCTTCTCAACATCCGGCGGAAGCAATGCAGGCAAGGCAATTGAATACGCAAAGAGCCATACAAAGAATGCAGACAAAGTATGCTGGCTTGATGACAAGCTTGTTACAAATCTTACTCAGGAAGAAGTTAATGCCTGGGCAGCAGCTCTGTAAGAAAGAAGTATAAAGAGAATTATAATAAGCAGCGTTTCAGCGCTGCTTATTATGTTTCTATATGTTGTTTTTAGTATTACTTTTCGACTTTTCTTTGCCACTTCTTTGTTAGGAAGAATACCAGCCCTATGAAGAAGGGGATATTTCCTGCTACTGCATCTCCCATCCAGAAACCTTGTGCTGACATGTTTAGCACGAATCCGAAGTAATATGCAAATGCAATTCTTGCAATGATTCCGTCAAGTATGGCTACAAGAAGGTTAAGTCTGCTGTTGCCAGAACCGTTTATTAATGAGAATGCATAGGATCTTCCTGCTACTCCGATAAAGCTTACAATGAAGGGGAGGACAGGATATAGGATGTTGCAATAACTGCTGCATCATCGGTAAAGGCCTCGAACATCGCTGTCGGGAATATCAATACTATTGCTATGAACAGAGCTGAGATTATTGATGAGAAAAGAAGAACGTATGCAAGGGTCTTCTTTACTCTGTCATATTTTTGTGCTCCTATATTTTGTCCGATTATGGTGCTGCCGGCAGTTGTTAAGGAGCTGCTTAAGATATTGATCATCATGC
This sequence comes from uncultured Oscillospiraceae bacterium, assembly GCA_964485605.1. Lineage (GTDB taxonomy): Bacteria > Bacillota > Clostridia > Peptostreptococcales > Anaerovoracaceae > RUG13409. The sequence continues at coordinate 5,530 of CAZALQ010000071.1, read as the reverse complement.
TGACCTTATTGTATATTCCGGCAAGAGCTGTATATACGACTCCGCAGGCATTGATCCATGCTGCAAGAAGCATCTTTGAAATACCTATGGCTGCCATTTGAATAGACATTGGTATACCAAGCTTGACGAGGAGTCCAAATGTCGGTTTGTCTATCTTAAAGCTTGACAGTTTAAAGTCAAATCCGAAATTTTCTTTATTTCTGTACAGATATATTATGGCGGTAATAAAGGAAAGTCCCTGTCCTATAACAGTTGCAAGAGCTGCTCCGAAGGCGCCCATGCCAAGGTATTTAACAAACCATATATCAAGGATTATATTGAGGATCGATGCAATGGCAATGAAGATGCAGGGCTGTTTTGAGTTCCCCATACCTCTTAATATGGCGCAGGTAACATTGTATCCTGCTGAGAAAAGGATGCCTCCTACCGCACAGGTCAGGAAATATTTTTTTGCGTCAACATATGCAACGTCCGGAGTATTCATTATTCCGAGGAGCCAATCGCTTGCAAGCCAGCAAAGTATACCTATGATAAGTGCCATTGTAAGGTTTGTAGTATACATGGTTCCTATGAGCTTTTTGATCCTGTGATTTTCTCCGGCTCCGGCAGCCTGGGCTATGAGGACTTGTCCTGCGTTGGCGAATCCCATTAGAAGGGACAGTGTTACCATCATAATGTCTGCACCTACCGATACAGCTGCAAGTCCTACCTGGCCTTCAACTCTTCCTACTACAAGCATGTCTACTATGTTGTAAACTGCCTGAAGGGAGTTGGCTATGAGAAGGGGCCATGCGTAAATGAATATATTTTTTACTATGCTGCCATGGGTAAGGTCCCTGAGCATTGTGCTTTTGTTTTCTTCCATTAAATCTTCCTTTATATTGTTTTTAAACGATGGAGCATTATACCCCCGTAATAATTTTTTATCAAATGTTATTTTGCTGAATCTTCAGTATCGATGGCTACTGTCTCAATCTTTATATTGGAAATATCGCCGTCATCTGTTTCTATTGTTCCTTTAACGACTCTGAAAACAGGGCCGAAGGGATTATCCGGTTCTTCGACCATTATGAGCTCAGCTGCAAAGGCATGTCCTTTTTTATCGACAAGCTTTTTCTTTTTGACTGTCTTTCCTGCAAGGAATTTCTTTGCATCTGTTTTTGTGAAAGATACATTTGCAAGCATCTTTTGCTTTTGCTCTTTCCAGATGATAAACTTGCAGCCGTCTTTAAATCCGCTGCAGCCGTATCCGTTCTTTACTTCAACTACATCTTTCCCGCATCTTGGGCATTTGCCGAGGACCTTTGGTTCTTCTTTTACAAGCTCTTCAAGGCCGAATCCTGTTCCGTGAGACCTTCCGTCATCTGTCAGGTATACCTTTCCGCTGTAGGTAGTTTTGGTCCTTTCGGAATACAGTTTTTTCATAAGGATCGAAGATGTGCTTCTCTTCTTTCCCGTCTTATACTCATTGCCTTCTTCGTTTGTCCTTATTTCATCCTTCCATTCGGATGCAAGCCACATATGGACCATGTCGCCTGTGACAACAGTCTTGCTCATCATGCCGGCTTTTGTATCTTTCCAAATCACGAATTTGCAGCCTTTCTTAAATCCGCTGCAGCCAAATCCTCTGTCACCTTCAATGACCGGTTCCCCGCATCTTGGGCAGCTTCCGAAAGTCGTTCTTCCTCTTCTCATGGATTCAGGGATCAGGAAGGAATCGACCTTTGGATAATCTGTATGAACTACTCTTTTTATCATGTCAAGGACCGAATCAGTAAGCTCTGTCCAAGGCACCTGGCCATCCTTTATTTCTTCCTGAACTGCCCACCAATATCCTGTCATATCAGGTTTTTTAAGCTCTTCAGGAAGGATCCTTAGAAGTTCTCTTCCAAGCTGTGTCGATTGAATGCTTTTTCCTTTTTGTACTATATATCCTCTTTGCTCCAGCGTATCTATTATGGAGGATCTTGTGGCAGATGTTCCTATGCTTCCGTTTTCTCCCTTTTTATCCTTATCTTTGGACAGGAGGAGCTCTTTTGCTCTTGGGTCCGTTACATATCTGGCGATTCTTGTCATATCCTCATTAAGTGAGGCCTTTGTATACCTTGACGGTGCCTTTGTTTCCTTTGATTCAAAGTAGGCTTTTTTGCATTTCCCGTCATAGTTTCCCTCATCAATTAAGCTCAGCTCGCTTTCAGTTTCTTCATCTTCTTCGTCTTGATTTTTTTCAGGTCTTATGAGCTGCATGAACCCGGGCGAAAGCACCTTTGTTGAATTGGCCTTTAAAAGTCCGTCTTTAAATGCTGCTTCAAGGGTGGTTCTTTCCTTTTCGGCGGGAAGCAAAAACTGTGCCATAAAATATTTAACTATGGCAAGGTAGACATTCCGTTCTTCTTCCGTAAGTTTCGTTACATCAAAGCTTCTGTTTTGGGGAATGATGGCCGTATGGGCCGTGATGTTCTTATCATCGAAGGCCTTGCTGTGAAGCTTTGTATCTATGGGAAGTTTTGCAAATACTGATCCTGCAGGATCGTTTTTAAGGTTGGCCATTACCTGCCTTATGGTAGCAGGTGATTCCTTATACTGTTCCTCGGACAGATACTGGCAGTCTGATCTGTTGTATGTTATGGCGTTGTGTCTGTCCCTAAGGCTTTGAGTTATTTCCAGTGTCTTAGATGGATCATATCCGAATTTATTGGAACAATAGGTCTGGAGTTTAACGAGATTAAAGGGAAGAGGAGGCTGCTCTGTAACAGGCTTTTTAGATATATTGATCCCTTTTATTTCGCTCCCGTTTAATGCTGAAATGATATCATTTACATAGGATTCATCCGTAAGCCTTCCGTCCGAAAGCCTTGGGCTGTCCTTTGGCAGCTCATAGGTAGATGTTACAGTTTTGCTGCCAATGTCAATGTCGGCTTTGATAGTAAAGTATCCTTGTTTTTTATGGTTTTCTATGGCCATATCTCTGGCTACAACAAGGCCAAGGGCAGGGGTTTGCACCCTTCCCACTGTAAGCATCTTTACCTGAGGATTTAGGAGGGTAAAGTAGCGGCTGAAATTGTATCCTACCATCATGTCAGCAACGCTTCTTGCATGGGAAGCCCAGCCTGAATTTACAAATTCGCTGTTATCCTTCATGCTTGCAAGGGCTTTTTTCAAAGCGCCCTTTGTTGTGTCCCCCGTGGCAAGTCTGTATACGGGCCCTTTATATTCAAACCAGTTTATTATTTCGTCAATAAGATACTGTCCCTCATCATCAGGGTCTCCTGCATGAATGACACATTCGGCATCCTTTAGAAGCTCGCCGATCAAATTAAGCCTTTCTTCCTTTCCTTCGCCCGGTTTTTTGCCCCAATTATCAAAATATATGGGCAGGGCATCAAGGGTCCATCTGGAATACTTTTTATCGTAATCTTCAGGATCTTTAAGCGTAAGTAAATGGCCGAAGGCTGATATTATATTGTAATCACCTTTGACGGTATATCCGTCCTTTTGGATAGGGCTTCCGTCAATTGCATCGGCAATGGCTCTTGCCAGCATAGGTTTTTCTGCGATGATCAGTTTCATGTTAATTTCCTTAAAAATACATTCTGTTTATACTACCACAAAAGCCCCTGTTTAGGAACAGGCAACAACTAAATGGAGTAGGCGCTCCCATGAGCATTTTGTGAAGAAAGGCATCTGCAAACTTCACTTGACATACAGGTTGTCAGATTATATTATGTGGGCAGAGAATTCCTTTTAATGGAAAATCTCTGCATTTTTGCATTAACTGACAACCTACATATATATGAAGGAGGATACCATGGAAAAAGAAAGTGTACCTCAATATTTAAGAATAGCCATATCCCTTGGATCTGAAATTGCCGAGGGCCATTATCCCGAAGGGACGAAGATGCACGGTCTTTCAAAACTGGCATCAAAATACAGTGCTTCCACAGAGACCGTAAGAAGAGCCATGCAGATGCTTGCAGATCTTAGCATATTAAACGTGGAAGAGAAAAAGTGTGCAGTAGTTCTTTCAGAGGAAAGAGCAAAATATTACCTTGAGTCCTTAAAGGCAAGAAGAGAACGTCATGAGCTCAGCAGCAAGATGAAGTCTCTTTTTAAGAGCTATCAGGACATAGGAAGAGAACTTGAGAATGTAAGCGGACAGCTTCTTGATGCACTTGCATATCCTATGCCATCGGAGAAGATGATCCCAACCTTCGAGGTTGCGGTCAAACCCGAATCTGACAAGATAGGAAGAACTATCGGTTCCTTAAGAGTTTGGCAGGCAACAGGCTCTACCATTATTGCAGTCAGAAGGGGACAAAACATCATCATATCTCCGGGTCCTTATGAAAAGCTCCTTGAGGACGATATTATCGTCTGTGTCGGTACACCCGGCTCTGAAGCGATAGTTGAGTATTATGTCAATGCTCCTATTGACAGCGCAGTTTCATCAGAAGGTGACTACCATGCAATTTGGGCGGGCAACATCAACGAAAGCATCATAGAAGAGCAGGAGACAATTCAGGCTAATATCTGCAAATGCCTTGATTGCAAACCTGAAGAAATTCTTGATATCACTGCCATGGAGCAAGGTCTTAACAATCATTCCTTCAGTTTCATTTGCAGAGGTGAAAAATACATATACCGTCATCCCGGTGAACATTCAGGAGATGTTGTAAACAGGCAAAAGGAAGCTATTGCTCTTAAAACTGCAAAGAAACTGGGCATTGATGATACTCTTCTTTATGTTGATGAAGAGCATGGATGGAAGTTATCGAAATTCATAACTGTTACAGAGGAATTTGATTTTACAAACAAGCGTCATGCGGCCATGCTTGCAAAGCATATTAAGGCACTAAATGACTCAGGCGAGACCCTTGGTTTCAATTTCAATTACGAGGCAGAGTCCGATAAGCTCATCGATATCGTAAAAGAAGAGAACAGAAGTAAATACCGCATGATGCTGGGAGTTAAGAATAAATTAAGACCTGCATTTGACATTCTTAAAAAGAATCCATGGCCCATGGGAATGTGTCATAACGACATATATGAGCCTAATCTTCTCATTGACGGAGATAAGCTTTATTTGATCGACTGGGAATTTGCAGGAGATTCCGATATCGGATTTGATATATGTAAGGTCTTTGCATCCGCAATGCCAAAATATGAAGATCTTGATGAGTGGCTTTCCCTTTATTACGATCACAAACTGGATAAGAAAGATAAGCTTCACCTAATAGCCTGCGCTGCAATCGTATATTACTACTGGTATATATGGGGCCTTTATGCAGATGAAAACGGAGAAAATGTTACGGAATATCTGCCCTTATGGCATGACCGTATGAATTACTATTTGGAGATGATGAATGAACACAGGGGGAAATAATTATGGAAATTGTTATTGCTGTAGTTATAGGCATGTGGTTCTCCCTTGCCGGCATTGCATCGAGCATTGCGGTTATAAAGAGCTTTAAAGAAAAGGAGGGACCGAAATGAATATATATTTAATAGGAATTGCGGTCACTTTCGCTGC
>CAZALQ010000070.1:0-7739 GCA_964485605.1 uncultured Oscillospiraceae bacterium | reverse complement strand
TTCTTCTTACAAGAAGGTTCCTCTCCGCAATACGGTCGTAAAGCTCCATGACCGCATCCGAGATTTCCTTTGTTGACGAACTGTATTCCTTTAAATTGATGCTCCCGTGAGCATTCTTTGGAGCAAGTTTTCCGTAGTAGTTCTTTTCGACCGGCCCTTTATATTTTTCCATGATCTTTGGATCATCAAGATTTGAAGTATCGTATCCAAGGGTAAGGACCATTTGGTTGGTAACAAGATTTTTTGACACCAGATCAAGTACGAGAAGGTCAGCCATTTCCTGAACTACTATTCTCGCTTCTTCGAAGGTGTAGGGATAGCTTAAAACCTGTCCTGAGCTTATGCTGTTTGAATCTGAATGATAATTCTTGATATCGGCTATGGTGCAGGGCTCCCATCCCCATGCATGGTCTATGAGGAGCTCCGCATTGATTCCGAAGAGTTTGTACAAAAGAGCTTCGTTATGAAAATCTGATGGTTTTCCTATTGAGCACCTTGCAATATCGCCCATAGTAAATAGACCGTGGGTTTCAAGCCTTTTTGCATAGCCTCTGCCGACTCTCCAAAAGTCTGTAAGAGGTCTGTGGTCCCATAGAAGCTCTCTATATGATTTTTCCGTAAGCTCAGCTATTCTTACGCCGTCCTTATCGGGCGGGATATGCTTTGCAACTATATCCATTGCAATTTTGCAAAGGTAAAGATTGGTGCCGATACCTGCTGTGGCTGTAATGCCAGTTTCCTTTAATACGGATCTTACAAGCATCATGGTAAACTCATGGGCATTTACATGATAAAGTTCAAGATATCTTGTGGCATCAATAAACACCTCATCTATGGAATAAACATGAATGTCATCGGGAGATACATATTTAAGGTACATCTGATATATCTTTGCACTTATCTCCATATATTTATGCATCTGAGGAGGTGCGGCTATGTAATCAAGCTCAAGAGACGGATCATTATTTAGCTCTGATGCTATATATGACTTTCCCGTAAACTTCCTTCCCGGAGCTTTTGCAAGCCTTTCAGCATTGACTTCCTTTACTCTTTGGACGACTTCAAAAAGCCTTGCTCTTCCTCCTATTCCGCAGGCTTTAAGGGAAGGGGAGACTGCAAGGCATATGGTTTTTTCAGTCCTCGACTTATCGGCAACAACAAGATTTGTGTCCAGGGGATCAAGACCTCTTTGAACACATTCTGCCGATGCATAAAAAGATTTTAAATCAATTGCTACATATGTTTTTTCCATACACTTAATTATATATCACCAAATGATCTAAATCAAAAACATTTGTTTGCTTTGATATGAATGTTAATGCAAAATTTTTGTATTTAGCATGGATGTGTGCTAAATTATATATGTACATATTTCCATTTACTTGCATTTAAGAAGGGCAAAAGATTATGGCTAAAAGAATACGTACCAAGGAAGAGAGGAAAAAATCAAGAAGAATAGGACTTCGCATTTTTTTCATCACAATTCTCACTGTGATTGCGTTGATTCTGGGAATAGACAGATTCTTTAACAGCAGACTAATAAAGTATATAAAAACCTTTGAACCTGTCGACTATACAGGAGTCAGCAGGGCAATTCCTGAATTTGATGAAAGCTTAGATCATTACAGCATATCATCGGAAGACGGACTTAATATAATGATGCTGACAGATATACACCTGGGCGGCGGACGCTGGAGCTACAAAAAGGATTTGAAAACAATTTATGAGATCATAACCATGCTTCAAAAAGTAAAACCTGATCTTGTAATTCTCGACGGCGATAATACCTTTGCATGCCCCGGCCCTGTATACAACGGGGGAGGAACCTTGAACAACAAGATGGTAGCAAGGGTACTCCTTGAGCTGTTTGAACACGAAGATGTGTATTTTACAACGGTCTTCGGAAACCATGATTCTGAAGTATTCGATCTTTACTCAAGACAAAAACTTGCCGATTTTTATGCAAGCGATAAGTATGAGCACTGCATCATAAGGCAGGAGTTTACGGATTCTGATGCCAAGCAGCCCAGTGTAACAAATCAGATACTCACAGTTAAGAATGGTGACGGTGATGTCAATAAACTGCTTTTACTCATAGACAGCAATGCCTATGTGGACAAGAGCATAAAAGCAGTTCTTGATTGGAATTATGATGTTGTTCATCAGGCTCAGGTTGATTGGGCAAAGGAGCAAATAAAGAATTTATCAGCAAATGCCGGATATCCTATGGGTTCCTATCTTGATACAGTAGCATTTATGCATATTCCTTTAGGAGAGTTCCAAACAGCATATAAAGAGCTTGAAGGAAACGGCTTTAAGGATACGGAAAACACCCATTATATAACCGGTGTTTGGGACGAGGAGATCGATGAGACATTAGGAATTCGTATTTGGTACGGCGGATGCACAAACTTTAAAGACAGCCCCGACGAGGCGGATACTTTCTTTGAGACCTTAGGACCTGACGGAATAGATACTTTGGAAGCTATATTCTTTGGACATGATCATGTAAACAATGCGGCTGTAGATTACATGGGTGTAAACCTCGTATACGGAATGTCCATAGATAATAACGCATATGATGATATAGCAATGTCAGGACTTCAAAGAGGATGCACGCTCATTAACATAGATAACGACGGCACCATGACATGGGAATATAAAAATGCATATACGGACCTTGGCGTCAGCACCAATGAGTTTATAGATGTATATCTCGACCATTACTATTACGAAGGGCAGGCTCCACAGTTTTAAATGATTAGTTTAAAGTATTTAGGTATCGAAAATGTAAAGGAAATCAAGAGAAATCCTTCATATGATGAACTTTACAAAGATGAAACAGAGGATTCTCTTACAGGCTACGAACGCTCTGTTTTAACAAAATCAGGTGCACTTGATGTAAGTACCGGCGTATTTACGGGAAGATCTCCAAAGGACAAATATATAGTTGTCGATGAGAACTCAAAGGATACTATATGGTGGACATCAAAAGAGTATGAAAATGACAACCATCCCATGAGTGCGCAGGTCTGGGACAAAGTATTGTCCATTGCAAAAAAGCAGCTGTCAGGAAAAAAGCTTTATGTCATGGATGCATACTGCGGTGCCAATAAGGATACCAGGATGGCTGTACGCTTCATCATGGAAGTCGCTTGGCAGGCGCATTTCGTAAAGAATATGTTCATAAGGCCGTCTTTGGAAGAGCTTGAAAACTTTGAACCGGACTTTACTGTTTATTGCGCATCAAAGGCATCAGTAAGTAACTATAAAGAACTTGGACTTAATTCTGAAACCTGCGTAGCATTTAATATTACGAGCAGAGAGCAGGTCATACTCAATACCTGGTATGGCGGAGAGATGAAGAAGGGCATGTTTTCCATGATGAACTATTACCTTCCGCTTAAGGGAATTGCATCGATGCACTGCTCTGCGAATACCGATTTAAACGGAGAGAACACTGCCATTTTCTTTGGCCTTTCGGGAACCGGTAAAACAACCCTTTCGACAGATCCTAAAAGGCTCCTTATCGGAGACGATGAACACGGATGGGACGATAAAGGAGTATTTAACCTTGAAGGCGGATGCTATGCTAAGGTCATCAATCTCGATAAGGAAGCATAACCTGATATTTATAATGCAATAAAAAGGGATGCGCTTCTTGAAAATGTAAGCGTAGATAAAGAAGGAAATCCCGATTATACGGACAAGAGCATTACGGAGAATACCAGAGTCTCATATCCTATTTATCATATAGAGAATATAGTCAAGCCCATCTCATCAGGGCCCCATGCAAAGCGAGTGATATTCCTTTCGGCAGATGCATTCGGAGTGCTTCCTCCGGTATCCCTTCTTGATCATGAGCAGACAAAATACTATTTCCTTTCCGGATTTACTGCAAAAATTGCAGGGACTGAAAGGGGAATCACAGAGCCCGTGCCTACATTTTCAGCCTGCTTTGGCCAGGCCTTTCTTGAGCTTCATCCTGTAAAATATGCAGAAGAGCTCGTAAGAAAAATGGAGCAAAGCGGAGCAAGGGCATACCTTGTAAATACAGCTAGGAACGGAAGCGGAAAAAGGATATCCATAAAGGATACGAGGGGTATTATAGACGCCATTTTAAGCGGAGATATAGATAGGGAGGAAACCAAAACTATTCCCTATTTTGATTTGAAAGTGCCGGTAAGGCTCGAGGGCGTAGATCCTTCAATCCTCGATCCAAGAGATACTTATATAGATGCAAAGCTTTGGGAGGATAAGGCTGAAGATCTTGCTGAACGCTTTATGGAAAACTTTAAAAAGTATGAATCCGATGAGCGCTGCAAAAAGCTCGTATCTGCAGGACCGCACCTTTAGCATTAAAGTTAATAGTTAAAACAATAATTACTTAGGCCGTTTGAAAACAATCTAAACAAAACGGCCTTTTTTGTTGCTGTTTATCCGCGATTTAGTCATTACACAGTTGTTGACTGAAAAATGTTTTATGATATAATTTTTCCCATATTGTTAACCCTCGCTAATGCGAGGCTATTTTGATGATTACGGAGGAATTATTATGGCTGAAGTCGAAAAGAAAAATGACTTAGCATCAGTCAGCTTGGTTGAAAAGATTGAATATGCTTTCGGCGGCATGTTCAAAACATCTCTTGGAGGATACATTGCAAATCTTTATTGGATGTTCTTCCTTACAGATATTATGGGAGTCCCAACTGTTCTTGCAGCAACTGCTAAAACTGCAGTTACCTTCATCAGACTTGTCGAGATGATGTTCGCAGGAATGATCGTTGACAGCTCCAATTTTAAGACAGGAAGATACAGAACATGGATACTCATCGGCGATATGCTCATGTTCGCAATGAGCGGTCTTTTGTTCTTAAAGTTCGAATACACAAATCCTGTAGTCTATATCGTAGTACTTCTTGCATTCTACGCAGTTCAGATCTTCGGATACAATGTTTCATGGACATCTTCAAGAGCTATCGTAGGAATCATGGCTGTAAATACAACAGACTCTGTCGGACTTACAGCAGCAGCAAGCGTTGGAAGCCATGCAGCAGGCATCGTCTATGGACCGCTGGTTGCATTCGTTATGGGTCTTACCGCAAATACTTCCAACACATATATGTACTCTGCATACCTTATGGGTATCATCTACTTTATAGGTACAGCAGTAATGTGGCATCTTACAAAGAAGTACGAGCTCAGAGAAAATGTCACATACAAGGCAAAAGCACCTCAGGAAAAAGTTCCGCTCAAGGATATGCTTGTTGTTCTTAAGGGACCCGGAAAGTGGCTGTTCCTTTCATCCTCAATTATGAACATAGCATCCGGAATGCAGGGCGTTCTCCTCGTATACTACACAAGATATGTCCTTCAGAACGATCTCATGCTCGGATACGGCGTAACAGCAAGTTCTATTTCCGCAGTAGTTGCAGCTCTTATATCACCAAAGCTTTGTGCTAAGTTCTCAAAGAAGGGTGTTTACATCTTCTCAATGTTTGCAGGAGCAGTAAGCTATGCTGCATACTATTTCATCGGATCCAACGGATATCTTTACATCCTCATCAGAGTTGTTTACCAGCTCGTAGCAACACCGGTTGCAACAGCAATGATTTCCATGGCAAACGACGTAGCAGACCACTGCGAGATGAAGGAAGGAACAAAGTCCGCAAAGGCATTCTCTCAGTCCATGATGGGTGTTACCATAAGAGTCGGTTCCCTCATCTCCACTGCAGCAGCATCCTTTGGACTTGCAGCAATCGGATATACAGCAGGTGTTCAGCCAACACCTGACATTCTCAATGCAATCATACTCATGATGTCCTTCGTACCTGCAATTGCATATGCTCTTGGCGGCGTACTCATCATGTTCTACAGAATAGATGAAAAGGAACTTGAAGAATTCAAGATGTCCAAGCTTTCAGCTTAATAATATTCTTAAGTCAGTTACCTATTGACAACTGGCTTTAAGGTGATATACTAACCGTGCAAATTAAATATGCTCATCAAGAGTGACGGAGGGACAGGCCCTATGAAGTCCGGCAACCAGGCATAAAGCCAAGGTGCCAAATCCTGCAGAGCAATCTGAAAGATGAGGAAAAGCAGTGGACTTCTTAGAGACATCAAAACTGGAGGAAAAGCATTAATTTTAAGCCTCGTCTTTGACGAGTCTTATAAAATAGGCTTTCCCTTTAATGCCCTAAAAAAGGGCGGAAAGGACAATTAATGAAAAGATTATTTACATCTGAATCCGTAACTGAAGGACATCCTGATAAGATTTGTGATCAGATCTCTGATGCAATCCTTGACGAGGCACTTCGCCAGGATCCAAAGAGCAGAGTAGCAGCTGAGACCTTTGTAACAACAGGTCAGTGTTTCATCATGGGAGAGATCACAACAAACGGTTTTCTTGACTTCCAAAGAATAGCAAGAAAGGTAATACATGATATAGGATATACAAAGCCTGAATACGGTTTTGATTCTTCATGCGGACTTCTCAGCTCCATAGATGCACAGTCAGCTGATATAGCCCTCGGCGTTGATGTTGACGGTGCAGGAGACCAGGGCATCATGTTTGGATATGCATGCAAAGATACCAAAGAGCTTATGCCTCTTACCATATCAACAGCACATAAGCTTGCATACAGACTGACCCAGGTTAGAAAAGACGGAACACTTGGCTATTTAAGACCGGACGGAAAAACACAGGTTACGGTTGAATTTGATGAAAACGGACGTCCCTACAGAATCGATACTGTAGTTATTTCAGCTCAGCATGATCCTGATGTTTCACAGGAGCAAATAAAGGATGACCTTATTAAGCACGTAGTAATGCCAATAATCTCCGGAAATCTTCTTGATGATGAGACAAAATTCCTCATTAATCCGACTGGAAGATTCGTAATCGGCGGTCCTATGGGAGATACAGGCCTTACCGGAAGAAAGATCATAGTAGATACCTACGGCGGCGTTGCACCTCACGGCGGCGGAGCATTCTCAGGAAAGGATCCTACAAAGGTTGACAGATCGGCAGCTTATGCTGCAAGATATGCTGCAAAAAATATCGTTGCAGCAGGACTTGCCGACAAGTGCCTTATTCAGCTTGCCTATGCAATAGGTGTTGCAGAACCTGTTTCCATCATGGTGGATACAGAAGGTACAGGAAAGATAGCTGATGAAAAGCTTGCAGACCTTATTTCCGAAAAGTTTGATTTCAGACCCAAGGCTATCATTGAAAGACTTGACTTAAGAAGACCTATCTATCAAAAGACTGCTGCCTACGGTCATTTCGGAAGAGAAGATGAGGACTTCACTTGGGAAAAGACTGACCTTCAGCTGTAATTTCTAATATTGTGTTGCAATAGATAGCCCAAAGGTTTACAATAATCCTTAATAAAAATAGTATATTTGAGAAATCTGTTTCAGGGCGGGGTGAAAATCCCCACTGGCGGTAAAGGGCAAAAGCCACGAGTCCGCGAACCCAGAATGGGCCGAACCGGTTAGATTCCGGTACCAACGGTTACAGTCCGGATGAAAGACACCAAGCATTCTTTTGCTGTATGCCCCGAAATATTACTTTCGGGGTTTTTTATTAACCTGGCAGATTCCCATGAAAAGGAGGAATCTAAAAATGAGTCAATTAGTTGGTAGTGAAAAGAAGGGTTTAAGTACTAAAAGTGTAGCGACCTTGGGAATGATGTGTGCCATTGCCTTTGTAGCAAAACTGGTATCCAATGTAT
>CAZALQ010000069.1:0-7888 GCA_964485605.1 uncultured Oscillospiraceae bacterium | reverse complement strand
TCGTTGGCTATCTCATACATGTTGTGTCTGACGTCTTCCTTATCCACGATTATGGGGAATTCGATAATGTAGTCATGCTTCTTGATGATTCATTCTATTACGATGAGAGAGGAAGGCTGCAGGGAATTCCAACCCCGGATCCTGATTACCTTTATCCCAATCTTTTTTATCAGGGAATCACCAGGGCAAGAGAAAAACTTGCTATAATAGTGGTAAGGAACGAACGCTTGTTTAATGATATTGCAAAGAATTTAGGCTAAAGATTCAAAGTATTTGGAGGTCTTGATATGACATATACAATTGATATAGCAGGTCTTAAAAGGGAGCTTCCTCTCTTTCCTGTAAGTGATGACACATGCATTGGTGCCTTCGTGCTCTTCGGCGATGTGGAGATCACTGAGCATGCTGCAAAGGAGCTTTTAAAGATTGCTCCTGAATTTGACTATATTGCAGCTCCTGAAGCTAAGGCGATTCCCCTTGCATATGAGATGAGCCGCCAAAGCGGAAAGGAATATCTTGTAGCAAGAAAGAAGGCAAAGGCATATATGTCAAATCCCATTTCCGTGACCCTTACATCCATCACGACTAAGGGTGAGCAGACCCTGCTTATGGGCTCAGAGGACGCGGACAAGATGAAGGGAAAAAGGGTTTTGATCCTTGACGATGACATCTCCACGGGAGAGAGCCTTCGCGCCATGGAGGCCCTTGTAGAAAAGGCAGGCGGAATCATCGCAGCAAAGATGGCAGTGCTTGCTGAAGGAGATGCTGCAAAAAGGCAGGATATCAAGGTCCTCGCACCTCTTCCTTTGTTTAATGCGGACGGCAGTCCGAAGTAATAGGATCTAAGCATTTTCTTAAATATCTTCTTTAAGGTGTGTTTGTATGATAAAGCACATAATTTTTGATTTTTTCGGAACTATTTCAGATACCGGGACCAGTTCTGTAGATGCAACCAGGACCATTTTGACAAATGTAGGTTCTTCTCTTGAGCCTGCTTCTTTTTATTCTGAATGGAAGAAAGTAAAAAGAGACAGAATGGACATGGAGCCCTTTTATACGGAAAAGGAACTTTACGGAATACTTCTTTGCGAGCTTTTCAAAAAATATGGTATTGTGGCTGACGGAAAAAAGGAAGTAAAGCCATATATAGATATGCTTTTCGGAAACAGAAAAGTATTTCCCGATGCCAAGCAATGCTTAGAAGATTTAAAGGGCATGGGATATGATGTGGTCATCGGATCTACGACTGATAATGATGTGCTTTTTCATCATTTGAAGATGTACGGAATAGAAGTTGACAGATGCTTTACTTCGGAAGATTTTAAGGTATATAAACCCCATAGGCTCTTTTATCAAAAGATAATAGACAGTACGGGATGGGATCCTTCTGAATGCCTCTTTGTAGGGGACAGCCTTGGTGATGATGTCTTTGGCCCAAAGGCTTTGGGAATGAAGGCAGCATGGCTTAACAGGAAGGAAAAGCCCTACGGAGATTCATATAAATCGGGAAGCATAGAAGAAGAGCTTCCGCCGGACTATATAATTAAATCCCTATCGGAGCTTCCTTCTATTCTTGGAGATATACATGGCTGATCTAAAAGAGAAAAGAAAATGGGATGCAATTGCCTTTGAACATCAGGAAGTGTTTGAGAAAAGACAAAATGAATACAGCATAAGGCTCATGACGTTTCTTAAAGAAAAGGAGATGTTTTGGCCGGGATGCAGAGTTCTTGATGTTGGGTGCGGAGTCGGAAAGTACGGGGTATATTTTGCACGTCTTGGGTGCGATGTGACCCTTACCGATATATCAGATGAAATGCTCAATCTTGCATCAAAGAATATGGAATCATTTGATACTCCCTGGCGTGTATATGCAGGAGACTTTAATGATTTTACGGGAAAGGAAGATGTTTTTAAAGAGGGGTTCGACCTTTCCATTTCTACCATGTCTCCGGCCATTCATGATTATGATACAGTTAAAAAGCTGAGCGGTATGACCAAGGGTCATTGCTTCATCACAAAGTTTTATGATTGGAAGCAGCCATTTCGAGATATTTTAGGCGCTGCCATGGGAGAAAAGATGACGCCAAGAATTGAGAAGGGAAAAGAAAGCTGCGGTATAGTCATTCAGGCCATAAAAGAAGCCGGCTTTGAGCCCAATGTGATCTTTGTTGATTACAACTGGAGCGACAAAAGAACTCCGGAAGGGATGGCGGATTATCTCTTAAGACATGAGTGGAGAGATAGAGATGATAAGGACCTTCTAAGGGAAAAAGCTACCAAAGTCTGCAACAAGCTTTCAAAGGACGGAACAGTAGATGACAGTGTCAATACAAAGGTTGCTTGGATTTATTGGAATACAGGGAGGGATATGAATGGGCTTATTTAATTTTTTTGAAAAAGACATATTCCACAGTCCTGAATATTTTGAAAGGCTTGGGGAATGCGATCACGACTGCCTTGTATGCGATCATATAGATATTGATTGTCACGGCGATGATGATTGGGAAATTGAGATGGAGTTCGAAGAAGGTGCCTTTGATGAGGATGAAGATGATTGGTAGAGAGGAAAGTACTTATGACAGTTTTAGAAGCAATTAAGAAAAGACATTCGGTAAGAGCCTATTTAGATCAGCCCATTCCCTTGGATGTAAGGGATAAGCTTGATGAAGAGGTAAGAAAAATAAATGAAGAAGCAGGTCTTCATATTACTGTTCACTATGATGAACCTGAAGGCTTTGATTCAAGGCTTGCTCATTACGGAAGTTTTAGAAATGTAAATAACTATATTGTTCTTGCAGGAATTCAGGATGAGACCTTTGAACTTCGCTGCGGATACTTTGGAGAAAGATTGGTTCTTTTTGCACAGCAGCTTGGTCTTAATACCTGCTGGGCAGCCCTTACTTTTAACAAGAAGAAGGTAAAGGAGCTTCTCCTTCCCGGAGAGACCCTTTGTATGGTCATAGCCCTTGGCTACGGACAAAGCAGCGGCACAGCTCACAAAGGAAAGAGCTTTTCCGATGTAACTAAGGAAGGAGAATATCCTCAATGGTTTAAGGATGGAGTAGAAGCTGCACTTCTTGCTCCCACTGCTGTAAATCAGCAAAAGTTTATCTTTTCCCTTGAGGGAGATAAGGCAAAACTGAAAATAAAAGGCCTTGGCACCTGCCTTAAGACAGACCTTGGCATTGTAAAATATCACTTTGAAGCAGCATCCGGACATGAAGCGGAGGTCTAAATGTCTAAACCAAAAATCGTTATAACTTTTAATGCACCTGTAACTCTTTGCTTTGCACTGATATCCTTGGCAGCCCTTATACTCGGGCCCATTACAGGAGGCTGGACTACAGGTAATCTCTTTATGGTATACCCCTGCAGCTTAAGAGACCCTCTGGCTTTTGTCAGGGTATTTTGCCATGTGCTCGGGCATTCAGGATATGCCCACTATATTGGGAATATGCTTTACATACTACTTCTGGGCCCGGGAATCGAGGAAAAATACGGAAGCAGCAAGATGCTCCGCTTTATACTTATCACCGCCCTGGTAACAGGCGTATTTCACATGATATTCGGAGCAGGAGGTCTACTTGGTGCATCAGGCATAGTCTTTATGCTCATAGTCCTTTCTTCCTTTACATCCGTAAAGCAGGGAGAGATTCCTCTTACAGCACTTCTGGTGCTGGGTCTTTACCTTGGGCAGGAGATAATTAACGGACTTACCTCCTTAGACAGCATATCCCAGATCACTCACATCATAGGCGGAGCCATGGGATTCATCTTCGGCCTTACAACAAAGGGAAAACATTGATGGCACTTCACATTGTTTTTGTTGAACCTGAGATACCCTCTAACACGGGAAACATTGCAAGGACCTGCGCTGCTACAAACAGCATTCTTCACCTTGTAAAGCCTTTGGGATTTTCTCTTGAGGATAAATATCTTAAAAGGGCAGGTCTTGATTATTGGCCTTACGTTAAGGTCGAGGTACATGAAAGCCTTGAAGACTTCATGAAAGAATATGAAGGCCGCCGCATGTGGCTTGCCACGACTAAGGGCAAAAAGATATATACCGATGTGAAATATGAAGACGAGGATATGATACTCTTTGGAAGAGAGACAGCAGGTCTTCCCCGGGATTTTATAGATGCCCATGCAGGCAGCGCCATTAGGATCCCCATGAGCGAGAATACGAGGCTTAGATCCTTTAACCTTGCTAATTCTGCAAATATCATTTTGTTTGAAGCCTTAAGGCAGCTTGGCTTTCCGGAGCTTTTGTAACTATGGACAGAAAAGAATTTAAGATAAATGACAGGGACTGCGTCCTGTATATTTGCGGCGAGCCGAAGGCTTTAATAGTTCAGCCGTCCATGGATTTTAATGAGACAGACGAAGAGGTTTCCATCCTAAGTGATAGGGGATATTCCTTCGCCCTTGTTTCCTTTAAGACAAGGGACTGGAACAGAGAACTATCTCCCTGGGAAGCTCCTCCGGTATTCGGAAAAGAAGGCTTTGGAAAGGGAGCGGATGAGACTCTTTCCTTTGTTCTGGATTCTCTGATTCCTGAAGCTTTAAAAGATCTTCCTTCAGGCCTTCCCATCATACTTTGCGGTTACTCTTTGGCCGGACTTTTTGCTCTTTACGGCGCAGTGAAAAGCGATGCTTTTTATGGGGCATGCGGTGTTTCGCCGTCTGTATGGTTTCCGGGCTGGCTTGATTATTCCATGGAAAACGGATTTAAGTCAAAAGCCGTATACTTAAGCCTTGGAAATAAGGAAGCAAAGACAAAGAACAAAGTTATGGCTGCGGTTGCAGACTGCATAGAAAAAGAGTATGAATTTATAAAAGAAAATGGTAAAATGTATTGCACTTTTGAGTGGAATGAAGGGAACCATTTTAAGGATCCACAGGGAAGAACTGCAAAAGGTCTTGCCTGGTGCCTCGATATAGTTAGGAAAGAGGAATAGATGACATACTACGGGAAACAGCCGCCCCTACGATATGTATACGGAGAGGTGGTACAATGTGGATAAGAGAAGAAAGGCTCTCTATACTGCAGAAGACCTTGCAAGCGTAAGATCTCTTCTAAAGGATTTTGGAGTGCCAAGAGACCTATTGTCTCCGCCGGAGGCAATAAAGACCTACGGCCAGCTTCACAGATGGAAGTGGCATTTGATTAACATGGTGCTTGGCGATTAGCTATATGGACATAAACAAACCTGCGGTCTCCCGCAGGTTTTTGTTATGGCTTTTTAGTAAAGGCTTGCTATTATATCGACGCACTTATCTATTCCCAGTTTTCCGCTGTCAAGGCATACCTGATAGTTTTTAGCCTGGCCCCACTTCATGTCCGTATAGAAGCGGTAATAGGTTGCTCTTCTTTTATCCTTATCTTTCAGACGTTCCTCCGGAGTTTCGTCGGTTTCTCCGTATTCTCTCACTATTCTTTCCGCTCTTTTCTCAAGGCTTGCATGGATGAATACCGTAAGGCAGTCGGCTTTCTCTCTTAGGATGTAGTCTGCACAGCGTCCCACTATTACGCAGGATTCTTTTTCTGCAAGTTCACGTATTACCTTGCTTTGAACGTTCCATAATTTATCCTGGTTTGTAAGACCGTTTGTTCTGTCGGAAAACAGGGTGGAGAGCCATCCTCCCGATGTATATTCTCCCTCTTCTTTTATGTATTCTTCTGCATAGCCGCTTTCTTCAGCAATCTTTTCTACAAGTTCAGCATCATAGCAGGGGATACCGAGCTTTTCAGCGACTTTTCTTCCGATGGTACGTCCGCCGCTTCCGAATTCACGGCTTATGGTTATGATTCTGTTTGCCATTTTTCTTCCTCCTTTTTTGTAAAGGTTCATATATATTTTAATTGAAGGAACCTTCTCTTTCAAGAAGGGCAAAAAGAATTTCACAGTCGTAATTTAGGTGCTTGTAGAGTATAATGAGAAAAAATATATGAGGATAGACAAATGTCACAGCTTGAAGAATTTAAAGGAATAATCAAAAGATTAAGGGCAAAGGATGGGTGCCCCTGGGATAGGGAGCAGACCCATAGCTCTTTAAAGGGCGATATTTTAGAAGAGGCCGCAGAAGTTATATGCGGCATCAATCTTTATGAAGAGACGGGAAATCCCGAGAGCATGAAGGAAGAGCTTGGAGACCTTCTGATGCTTGTTCTTATGGAATGCGAAATAGCATCTGAAGAGGGACTTTTTGATCTTGAAGATGTGGCAAAGGGCGTAAAAGAAAAGATGATACACAGGCACCCCCATGTCTTTGGCGATGTAAAAGCTGATACGACGGAAGAGGTCCTTAAGAACTGGGCAGAGATCAAAAAGACTGAAAAATCGGGCAAGGAATGGATGGATGATAAAATTCCCGAAGCCTTTGATGAATGCGTAGAGCTGCTCAAAAAGGCAAAAGAAAAAAAGCTTAAGAAGCTTGCAATGAAAAAAGAAAATATGGAATAACGGCAGCAAACCCCCGGCTTTTGTGCCGGGGGTTTTCATTCCTATTTGATATATACGATCTCGCCTTTTTCTCTGTAAGGAGCAGCTACAAAATCATCTGCCGGATATCCGAATATGACGGTGCCGTAGGCTATATGATCTTCAGGGATCCCAAGCTCATTAAACACTTCCCTGATATTAGGCATGTCGCTTCTGTCCTTAAACTGGTTGATCCATACAGAACCTATGCCAAGGGACTGGGCTGCTATCATCATGTTCATGATGGCAATGGAGTTGTCTTCTTTTCCGAAGGGATTGTCCCTAAGGTTAGTCGGGATCACGAATGCTGCCGGATGATGGAGGGTATAGCCTTCATAGGGTATATCCTTTGCAGCTGCATCCTCAAGTTTTTTGATCATATCCTGGTTTGTTACGACCGTAAATCTCCAGGTCTTTCTGCATTGACCGCTTGGCGCGTGCATTGCGGCATCAAGGATGAGTTTGAGTTTTCTGAAAATTTTCTTACGCTTCTTCTTTCGAGAATGGTTTTGATGACTTCGTTCATAATTATTACCGTCCTTTCATATATTTAGTATATAATATAGTCTGTGAAAGATTAAGGAAAAAGATGACAGATTTTGAAAAAAGAGCAGTTTTAGATCCTTCGGGTTTCACAATACTTGCTGATTTCGTGCCCAGTATTATACAGGAGATAAGGTACTACTCAAGTTACAATTTCATAGGTGACAGGATAGATTTTTACGAGGAACCTGTGGCACTTCTTACTTTTGAGGCGGCAAGGGCTTTAAAGACTGCAGCAAACGAACTCAATGTTCAGGGCTACAGGCTCAAGATTTATGATGCATATAGGCCGGCCGGTGCTGTAAAACAGTTTGTCCTTTGGGGCATTGAGGATACGGACATAAGGATGAAGCCTTACTTTTATCCGGATCTTCAGAAAAACGAGCTCTTTGAAAAGGGATATATAGCAAGCAAATCTTCCCACAGCAGGGGAAGTACGGTTGACCTTACCCTCTTTGATATGAAGACAGGAAAAGAAGTGGATATGGGAAGTCCATTTGATTTCTTCGGAGAAATATCCCACCCTGATTACAAAGGTATCACAGATGAGCAGTATGAAAACAGGATGCTCTTAAGAAATGTGATGATGAGAAACGGTTTTCTTCCCATAGATTGTGAATGGTGGCATTTTACTCTTAAGGATGAACCATATCCGGATACCTACTTTGAGTTTCCTGTATCATCATCTTACCTAAGGAAGTAGCAATGGCACAAAATGATAAAACAAATGTAATGAGGGTCCTTGATCAAAAGAAGATCCCCTATACAGCTCACAGCTATGATCAAGACCCCACTAAGACAGGCGAAGAGATCGCATCCCTTCTTGGAGAAGATGTATCAAATGTTTTTAAAACTTT
>CAZALQ010000068.1:0-7971 GCA_964485605.1 uncultured Oscillospiraceae bacterium | reverse complement strand
TGCGCTTTCCTTTGGCTGATAAAGAGCTGCATCGCGCCTGTTTTTACCGCCGCGCTTTGGCATGGGCTTTACTCCTCTGTTAACTGAGCTGCCTTTTCCATAACTTCCAGCATTCTGTCTGTTTGATCTGTTAACTTTAGCCATCCTATCAATGCCTCCAATGCCGTGGCCCATTTATAGTCTATGGGGTCGGCATTCTTTGCCTTAGTGGCAGTCCTGTGATTTCTCGCCCTCTTTGCTACAGCAATCTCTTCTTCCGTCAAAAAGCCTTCATTTATCATCGCCTTTATGGCAGCTGCCTGCGAGGAAGCTTTAACATACCTTACAGCTTCCTTATTCAAGACATCAACCTTTGGAGATTTGCCGGATTCAATTACTCTTTGGCGTATAAAGAGTTCGAATACAGCATCTCCAAGGTATGCAAGAGTCAAAGAACTGCAATCTTTAATATCCATTAGTTCCTGATAATCTGAACACCCTGCGGTGTATCCTTAAGAGTAATGCCTTTGGCTGCAAGTTCATCTCTGATTCTATCTGCTTCAGCCCAGTTCTTTTCGGCTCTTGCCTTAGTCCTTGCATCTATGAGCGCCTGGATTTCTTCATCTACATCATTGGCCTTATCTTTTCTTAAAAGTCCAAGAACGGCAGTAAGTTCATCAAGAAGCTTAAGAGCTGCTTTTGCTTCGCTCTTTGTCATGCCGGCTGCAGCGTCCTTATTTATTTCCGTAATCATCTCAAAGATTGCGGAAATCGCATCTGCAGTATTAAGGTCATCATCCATGCTTGCTATGAACTTTTCTTTAAATGGCTCATACTTTGAAGCGTCTTCGCTTCCGCCTTCAGGACCGTTTTCTGATATGTGCTGAAGAGTCTCTTTGCAATTTCTCATACGCTCAAGACTTGCTTTTGCGCTTTCCATAAGGTCATGTGAGAAATTGATAGGACCTCTGTACTGGGATGAAAGAAGGAAGTATCTCAATACTTCTCCTTCATACTCCTTTAAAATATCTCTTACAAGGAAGAAGTTGTTAGCAGATTTGCTCATCTTTTCCCCGTTGATATTTATAAAGCCATTGTGCATCCAATAGTTGCTGAATGTCTTTCCTGATAATCCTTCAGACTGAGCTATTTCATTTTCGTGATGGGGGAACTGAAGGTCCTCACCGCCGCAGTGAAGGTCTATTGTCTCGCCAAGATACTTTTTGCTCATAGCGGAGCACTCAATGTGCCAGCCGGGCCTGCCGAGTCCCCATGGACTTTCCCATGCGATCTCAGATTCTTCCTTTCTTGCCTTCCAAAGGGCAAAATCAAGGGGATCTTCCTTCACATCGCCGACCTCGATCCTTGCGCCTGCTTCAAGGTCATCAATATTCTGTCCGGAAAGTTTGCCGTACCCTTTAAACTTTCTTGTTCTGTAATATACGTCGCCGTTTACTTCATAGGCCATACCCTTATCGATGAGTCCCTGAACAAAGGCTATGATTTCCGGCATGGTTTCTGTTACCCTCGGATGAACATCGGCCTTTTCGATATTGAGAGCTGCAACATCTTCATAATATGCTGCAATATATTTTTCTCCTACTTCAAGAGCGGAGATACCCTCTTCCTTTGCCCTGTTTATGATCTTGTCATCAACATCTGTAAAGTTCTGAACATACTTTACATTCTGTCCTCTGTACTTAAGATACTTTCTCATGGTATCAAATACCACAAAGGGACGTGCATTCCCTATATGGATATAGTTATATACAGTCGGGCCGCATACATACATCTTAAGTTCTGATGGATCTATGGGAACCAGCTCTTCTTTTTTTCTTGTAAGAGTATTGTATATTTTCATTTTAATCAGCCTCTTTTTTCAGCATTGACAAGTTCTATAGCTTTAGAAACTGCATCTTCGGCCTTAAGTTCTTCCATGTCTGTGCCTCTTCTTAATTTATATTCGACTACGCCCTCTCCGGCTTTCTTTCCAACAGTGATTCTGATAGGAATACCGATGAGGTCTGCATCCTTAAACTTTACTCCGGGACGTTCGTCTCTGTCATCGACAAGGACCTCAACGCCGGCAGCTTCAAGTTTCTTTTCGATTTCCTCAGCAAGGGCTGCCTGAACAGGATCATCGGACTTAACTGTTACTATATCCACATGATACGGAGCAACGCTCATGGGCCATATAATACCGTTATCATCGTGATGCTGCTCTACAATAGCAGCCATTGTACGGGTAATACCTATACCGTAGCATCCCATAACAACAGGTCTGTCTACCTGGTTTTCATCTCTATAGTAGCAGTGCATGGGTTCAGAATATTTTGTGCCAAGTTTAAATACCTGGCCTACTTCTATACCTCTTGCAATCTTTACAGGCTTTCCGCAGCATGGACATGGATCGCCTTCCTGAAGAAGTTTAAGATCTACAACCTTATCAGCCTTAAAATCTCTTCCCTCGCATACTCCTATGTAATGATAATCTCTCTCATTGGCACCGCATACCATGTTGACGGTTCCTTTGAGTTCGCTGTCCATGATCACGAGACAATCGTGAATTCCTATAGGACCTGTAAATCCGCCGACGCATCCTGTAACAGAAGACATCTTTTCTTCGTCTGCCATGGATACAAGGTATTCAGGTACATTGAGAGCATTGACAAGCTTTGTCATATTGAGCTGCCTGTCTCCCCTTACAAGGGCAAGTACATAGCGAACACCATCACCCTCTTCTTCAGCAACCTGAAGTAAAAGAGCCTTTATGGAATGCTTAATGTCAGCCTTTAGATAATTGCATACGCTTTCTATGGTCTTGGTTCCCGGAGTTGATACCTTCTCCAAGGATTGCTGTTCTTCAAAAGCCTGGGCTTCATCTTTAAACTCAGCTCTTTCAGTTGTAGCTGCAAAATCACAATCGTTGCAGTATACGATCTCAGATTCACCGACTTCAGACAGAGCTGTAAACTCATGGGAGTTGTTTCCGCCTATGGCTCCGGAGTCTGCCTCTACAGGTCTGAAATTAAGACCGCAGCGTGTAAATACCCTTGTGTAGGCATCATACATTTTCTTGTATGATACATCGAGGCCTGCTTCATCTCTGTCAAAGGAATAGTCATCCTTCATAATGAATTCCCTCGAGCGCATGAGTCCGAATCTCGGGCGAGCCTCATCTCTATACTTTGTCTGAATCTGATAAAGATTCAAAGGAAGCTGTCTATATGAAGAAACAGCCTGTCTTACTATATCTGTAAATATCTCTTCGTGTGTGGGGCCAAGGCAGAACTCTCTTTGGTTTCTGTCCTTTACTCTCCACATTTCAGGTCCATATACACCCCATCTTCCGCTTTCCTGCCAAAGTTCTGCAGGCTGAAGAGCTGACATGAGTATTTCCTGAGCTCCTGTTCTGTCCATCTCCTCGCGGACTATGTCTTCAATTTTTCTTAAGGTTCTGCTTCCAAGGGGAAGAAAACCGTAAACACCCGATACGAGCTTTTTGATGTATCCTCCTCTTAAGAGCAGTATGTGAGAGGGAATTTCAGCTTCCGCCGGTACTTCCCTTAGGGTTGTCAAAAACATTTCTGAAGTCTTCATCTTATTTTTCTTCCTTTATCATAACTACCGCGTGCGCGGCCATTGCCAAACCTTCACCTGTCATGCCAAGACCCTCTTCCGTTGTCGCTTTAATTGAAACACAGGTCTTATCTATACCGATCGCACTTGCCACAGCATCCCTCATGGCATCTATATATGAGGCAATTTTTGGTTTTTGTGCAACAAGTGTAGCATCTACATTAAGTGTTGTAAATCCATTATTATTAAGTATTTCCGAAGTCCTTGAAAGAATTTCCCTTCCGCTCATTCCAAGAGTTTCATCGGAATTGTCAGGAAAGATTTTCCCTATGTCTCCAAGAGCTGCAGCGCCAAGCATTGCATCGGCTATGGCATGAGCAATCACATCTGCATCCGAATGGCCTAAAAGACCTTTCTCATAGGGGACCTCTATGCATCCCAGCATAAGGGGTCTTCCGGAAACCAGCTTATGAAGATCATAACCGCTTCCTATCCTGAGTCTTGGCTCTTTGGGAAGATCGTCAGGAGTCGTTATTTTGTAATTGGCATAATCTCCGTCAACCATTTCAACCTCTATTCCGCAATATTCTGCAGCAGACGCATCATCGGTTATTGAAATACCGTCCGCATCAACCTTTTCATAACACTTTCGAATTATTTCTGTTCTAAAACCCTGGGGTGTTTGAACTGCGAAAAGCTCAGATCTGTTTAAAGTCTTTTCCTTTGTTCTTATTGTATCCTTGGGACTTACGCAGGGAATTACA
This sequence comes from uncultured Oscillospiraceae bacterium, assembly GCA_964485605.1. GTDB lineage: Bacteria > Bacillota > Clostridia > Peptostreptococcales > Anaerovoracaceae > RUG13409. Next base: position 3,649 of record CAZALQ010000068.1, on the reverse strand, counting down.
GCATCAGCTCCATTTAAAAGAGCATCTTTTACCCTGTCTATAACATCTTTGCTGACAAAAGGTCTAGCCCCGTCATGAATAAGTACAAATTCATATTCATTACCAAGGAAGTCAAGCCCCTTCTTCACAGAGTCCTGGCGTCTTTCCCCGCCCGGAACATCGCCATTAGGTCCTACGACCACAATTTTATCGAAATCTTTGAAGGCTTCCTTCACATGATCAAGAACCGTTTTTCCGCCGATGATGATATTCTCTTTTTTCCTTCCGCCCATCCTTACGGATTTTCCCGCGGCAGGAATAATAACTGCAAACTTTGGCATGGAGCCTCCCTTAAAGCCTTACAAAAATCATTCTTCCGGCAGAGGTCTGAAGAACGCTGGTAACAGTTACATCAATGGTTTTACCTATATACTTTCTTCCGCCTTGAACTACAACCATAGTTCCGTCCTCAAGGTAGGCTACTGACTGGTCTTCAGTCTTTCCTTCTTTTACAGGGGTTACCCTCATGACTTCACCAGGAAGCGCCATGGGTTTCAGGGTGTTGGCAAGTTCATTGATATTCAGTATTCCTATACCCTGAACTCCCGCAACCTTGTTTAAGTTGTAGTCATTGGTTACGACAACTCCTCCGAGTATCTCCGCAAGCTTTAAAAGCTTAACATCGACCTCAGGGATCTTAGCAATTTCCTTGTTGCTTGCAGTGTCATATATTTCAATGCCGTATTCTTCCTGAATCGCATTGAGAATATCGAGACCTCTTCTTCCTCTGTTTCTTTTTAGATCGTCTGCTGAATCTGAGATATGACGAAGTTCAACCAGCACAAAATCGGGAATAATAATATCCCCTTCGATAAAACCGGTCTTTAAAATTTCCTGAATTCTCCCGTCGATGATTACGCTTGTGTCAAATACCTTTGGAAGTGCATTGCTTCTTGATTTGACTTTGCGCTTAAAGATGTCTGCTGAAAAGATTGTCTGGAATCTGTCTTTGTAGGTAATACCAAGGCTCTTTCCGAGAACAAGTCCATAGTATCCTAATCCTATAAAAATCAGGACACTTAAAATAATATTAAGTGACCATGTCTCAAGAACTTTGATGTTTAATACAATAGATGAAATCGAGGCGGCTAGACCCATTCCAAGAACAAGGCCTATAGTTTCAGGAACAAGTTCCCAAATCGGGATCTTCCTGATAGCCTTTGGAACGAGTTCATATTCCGACAAATCTTTGGGGCCTCCGAGAAGAGAATAAATAAAGTGAAAAATAATACCGAAAAAAATGATTATTGATCCGGACAGAGCCCATTCTGAAAACTTGTCAGTTTCAGCAACATTCTTTGTGAGCCATTCAATCCAAACCCGTGATAACCCGAGACCCAGCAGCATTCCGCAAATCGTAAAAATCGCGTGAAATGCTTTTTTAAACATGATGTCCTCCTTATATTAAATTTTCTATTTTATTCAGAGCCTCCTCCTCTGATATACCAAGTGAAACAACCATCTCTGAAGCAAGTATAAGCTTCGAATTAGAAAGCATCTTCTTCTCTCCTGTGGAGAGCTTCTTGACGCGGTCAACTCTGACTAAATTACGGATTACCTCCGCAACCTGCGGCAGTGCGCCTGTTTTAAGTTTGTCCATGTTCTCACGATTTCTGCGATTCCAGTTTTCGTCCATGGGAGTAGATTCGGCTCTTAAGACATCATAAACCTCGTTAAGCTCATTAGGCTTTACGACAGATCTGAGTCCTACTTTTTCACTGCCCTCAACAGGTACCATAACCTGCATCTTTCCCCTTGAGATACGGATTATGTAATACGACCTGGTCTCACCGAGTACTTGCCTATCCTCTATTCCCTCGACGACCCCTGCTCCGTGCATCGGATATACTACGGTATCGCCAATTTTATACATTTTGCACTACCTCCGTATATTATTATAAACTTCAGTAGCTGCAAAGTCAAAAGGTAGAATTGTACACTTGTGTGAAGATTATGTCAAGATTGTGAAAAATATATAGCGCAGAAATTTCACTGTTTTCTGCGCTATAGCTTCATTTACAGATTTTTCTTTAGGTCAATTCCTGTTTTATGTCCGTTAATGTCGAATTTTTCCAAATTTTCCGAAACTTCTACACTGTCGGCAAGAGTTTCGCCGCAAATATACTCGTTATAAAGCTTTGCAGCCTTAGAAACCTCATCATCCGCCTCAAGGTAAATTGTGATGCGGTCCATCATCTCAAGGTCCTTTGCCTTTCTGAGCTGCTGGACTTTGGATACGATTTCTCTTGCAAGACCTTCGTCGATAAGGGCTTCTGTCAGCTCCGTATTAAGGATTACGGAAATGCCGTTTTCAAGGGCTACATCGAAGCCTTCCTTTGCCGATACACTGTAGCTTGCCATCTCCGGTGTGATCTCTGTATCTTCACCGCCGAGGCTTAATACCAGTTTTCCGTCCTTCTCAAGTTTATTTAAGAATTCCTTAGGATCGGCATTGGCAATTGCTGCACCGAAAGCCTTTATCTTAGATCCGAGTACAGGACCTGCGGCTCTGAAATCAGGCTTCAGGGAATAATTGATATATGTGTCCATATTCTTTTCGAATACGACTTCCTTAACATTGAGCTCCTCTTTGATAAGATCTGACATATATCCGATCTTTTCTTCGTATGCACCGTCAACAAGAAGTTCAGACAATGGCTGGCGTACCTTAAGTCTTGTCTTCTCTCTTACGCCTCTTCCCATGGCAACTATGCTGCGTACAAGGTCCATTCTCTCTTCAAGGGCATCATCAAAGAGTTCTTCCATTGCCTTCGGATAATATGCAAGGTGAACAGACTCTTCGCCGGTGAGGTTTACATACATCTCATCGGAAATAAAGGGAGCAATAGGAGCTATAAGCTTTGCTATTCCGCAGAGGACTTCGTAGGTTGTTGAGTATACAGCCTTCTTGTCTTCGCTCATGCCTTCGGAATAAAATCTTCTTCTTGCCCTTCTTATATACCAGTTGGAAAGATCCTCTATTACGAAGTTCTGAATTACATGAACAGCTCTGTTATGGTCGTAATCATCAAGAGCGCTGCTTGCATCTTTGACAACATGGTTAAACTTAGAAAGAATCCATCTGTCAAGTTCAGGGCGCTTGTCATATGGAACGAAGCACTCAGATGCATCGATGTTGTCCGTGTTGGCATAAAGGGTAAAGAAGTTGTATACGTTCCTTAAAGTTCCGAAGAACTTACCCTGTATCTCCTTAAGGCCATCTTCATCGAATTTGGTAGGAATCCATACAGGTGATACATAGAGAAGATACCAGCGGGTAGCATCTGCGCCGTATTTGTCAAAAAGAGCAAAGGGATCAACAGTGTTGCCCTTATGTTTTGACATCTTCTTTCCTTCTTTATCAAGAACGAGGTCGTTTACAAGAACATTCTTGTACGGAGCCTTTCCCTTGATAAATGTGGATATAGCCATAAGAGAATAGAACCATCCTCTTGTCTGGTCTATACCCTCGCAGATGAAATCTGCAGGGAAATATTCTGTATCAAACTCTTCCTTATGTTCAAACGGGTAATGTCTCTGAGCATAGGGCATGGCTCCGGAATCGAACCAACAGTCCATAACTTCAGGAATACGGTTCATTACAGCTCCG
>CAZALQ010000067.1:0-8102 GCA_964485605.1 uncultured Oscillospiraceae bacterium | reverse complement strand
CATTGGATCCAAGTATATCAGCTACTATTGGTATAAACTACGATAGAACTGCAAAGAATCCTTTTGCAAAATTGTTTATCCAACATCTATGTGATCTTGAAATAATTCAAGCCAAATCCTGATGGTTTATAATCAGCACAGCCATTTATATAGCGGAGGCCATATAAATGGCTAATTAAATCGTGGAATCCTGATTATTAATCTGACCCTGTGTATGTTCTTCGCCATTCCAGAAACCTGGTGTAGTCACTATTAGCATCTTTCAGCATCTTATCAGTTATATGGCAATATATATCCATTGATGTTTGGTAATCAGCATGACCGAGGATCTTTTAAAGTGTCTTGATTTGCATACAGCTCTCTACTGCCTTTGTGGCAAAGGTGTGCCGTATGCAATGCGATGAAAAATCACGAATGCGGTATTTCTCCGATAATTCACCGGCATCTATCTCTGCGTTACTGGCTTTAACAATACGATGTATTGCCCTGTTGATCGTTTCTTTGATATAAGGGCTGCCGTATCTGTTAAGAAAAACAAAATCCGAAACACCATCTATAACAATGCAACTGTTTCAGCTTACTGTCGTCCGATATGTTGAGAACATTCTCCGAAGCAATTCTCTCGATATTCTCCTGATTTATGTCCTCTCCTGCGAGGAGTTCGTTGATGCTGATTCCAAGCAAACTGCAAAGGTCCATGTAAAGAGAAGCATCCGGAAGCGATCCTCCAGTTTCCCATTTTGAAACAGCTTTATCAGTGATACCAAGCCTTTCGGCCAGTTCCTTTTGCGTAAAACCAGCGGCCTTCCTCTTTTCAGAAATATATCTGCCGATTCTATTCAAGTCCATAGAAGTCATCCCCCTGTCAAGGTAATAGTACTATACTTCACCCGATATTTGTACCTACTGTAAGTAGAGTCCTCACCAAAGAAACAAAACAAAGTCACCCATCGCCTAAAAATTATACTTTTTTAGTATAATTTTTTTTCTTGACTTTAGTGTAATCAAAAGATATACTTGTCTTAGGTTGGAAAAGAAATCTACGGAGGGACATCATGAGTTATACGCAATACGGAGAATTTATCAGAATATTAAGAATTAAGAATCATGAGGTGATGGGTGATCTTGCCAAAGTGCTTGATACAAACACCCCGTTCATGTCGGCTGTGGAAAACGGTAAGAAAAACGTACCCAATGAATGGGTCCCCGTAATAATTGATCACTATAATCTTAATGATATAGAACAGCAGCAGCTTAAAGTTGCAATAGCAAATTCAAAAACACAGGCCAAAATTGACTTAATTAAATCATCTCCTGCAAAAAGGCAAGCTGCGCTCAAATTCGCACGATCATTTGATGGTATGGACGAAGAAACCGCAAGGAGAATAATGGAAATACTAGGTGAGGGAGATAACTAGATGGATTATATGACAAAATCTACAAGCAGAGCAGATTTACGTGCACTTTCTGTTTTGTTCAGATCCTTATTCAATGTTCCACAGACTGGACCTTTTCCGGTACTCGACATATTGGATAAGCTCCCTGACATCGAACTATTTAAGGGAACAACCATACTGATTGTAGCCGATGGTAGTCTTGCACCAGGAATCCCTGCGCAATGCACCCCATTAACAGATGATTCATTCTTGATAGAGATAAAACAGTCTATTTATGATGGAGCCTATCTGAATAATGTGGGCGCTTACAGAGCTCACATATTACATGAAATATGTCATGTTTTCTTGTTCAAATTAGGTTTTAAACCAATTCTAACGAGACAGTTTGCTGATAATGAATTACCTGCATATTGCAGTGTAGAATGGCAGGCGAAGGCTCTTTGTGGCGAAGTAATGATGCCATATGATGAAACTAAAGATTTATCAAAAAAGGAAATTATACGTAAGTATATGGTCTCTCCCGCAGCAGCAGATGAACGTATGAAATATTAGTTAATTGCTGATATTGAAAGCATTGCTACCAACAATGCATTATCCGTTATTACTCAATGTATCAAGGGATACGAAGATCCTTCGAATAAGTATTATGTCTTCATATCCCTTGCCCGAAGAAGAACTTCGGAGAAAGGAAATGTAAAATGAAGACACTAAAAATGTCCAGAGTGCCTGACTCTTTTAAGGCATTTCTAGTGGAAGGTGCATACTTCACGAAAAATGAAGAATATCCCATACTTGAAGAAAGTATGATCTCCAAGAATATTCCAAAAAGAATTATGCCCTTCAACAAAGCAATTAATTATCATGGGGATTTAAGCGACACGTATGTTTGCACCTATTCTCCCGACGCATCATTTGAAAGAATTAAACGAAATCCAAAACGTTACATTGATTTTTTCAAAAGAGCGGCTGGTATCATAGGGTTCGATTTCAGTATCCACTCCGACATGCAGGTCATTAAGCAGAAATCCCAGATGAACGACAACCTGTCGTATACTTATTTCTTTGGGAAAAATGGAATCCCAATTATTCCAAATATAAGAGCAGGGATTGATGAACTTCTTCCTGAATTCTTAAGTGCTTTCCCTAAAAAAACACTTGTTGCTGTAGGTACGAACGGCTTTATCAAAACGAGACCAGAAAAATCTGAATGGGTTTGTTTTCTTGAAGAAATAGTCGAAGTTCTTGAACCGAGTGGCATAATCGTATACGGAACCTTAAACGGTTTAGAATTTGATAATATAAAAAAAAGAGTTCCAATCTATATATATGACTCCTGGATCTCCAGTAGATGGAAGGAGGTTCAAAAGAATGTCAACTAAAGGTGCAAGCAATTGGTTTGGAAACGCTCGTGGTGGAAGACATGGTCATGAAACTGTACATACCGGATTTAAGTGGGCTGTTGCGTTCAATAAGAATACACTTGCAGAACACTACAATAAACACGGCAAATCAATGGGTTTTCAAGATAAGTATTCATACGAAGCCCATGCAGTACGCTTTGCTAATACTATCGATAGAAAAAACTGTATTAGTTTTAAGGACTCCAGAGGATCTACATACAAGTACAATGTAAAAACAAACGAATTAGCTATAATCACAAAAAAGGGGATTGTTGTAACATACTTCAAGCCAAAGGAAGGTAAAAAATACTATGACAGTCAAAAAAGGAGTAAAGGAAAACATGGAAAAAAAGTTTAAAGAAATGCTATGCCCAGTATGTGGAGAATATGAATTCGTTGATGATACAGATCTTGAAAAATCAGATCCTGAGTATGAGGGATATGCCGGAGATCAATGTTCTCACTGTGGCTGGATATACGATGTTAATCAAACAAATGATCCTAATCTCAAGGATGGAAACAACAAAATGTCCTTAAACGAATACATTGCTTGGTATAAAGAAAAAGTGAAGCAGAATCCTGATTATGACTATTCAGAAGAAAACTACACTGAAACTCCTCACCTATGTCCTGTTTGTGGTAAACATGAATTCTCTGACATAGGATCCTTTGAGCTGTGTCCACAGTGTGGATGGGAAGACGATGACTTGATGGAAAGTGAACCAGATAGCTGGGCTGGATGTTCCAATGATTTATGTCTTAGCGACTTCAGGCTACGATATAAAAAATTAGAGTCAACAATACCCAATTACAAATACTCAAAAAACGGATTTGGAGAATAAAAAACCGCTGAATGCTACCAACAAACAGCGGCAAATCAAAGGATACGAAGACCCTTCGAATAAGTATGTTTATTATATCGCAAAATAAGCCATGATGCAATTTATATAAATATAATAAACATACTTTTCATTTGTAACAATCAACGACGTTAGCAAAACCAGCATATTTTGGCATAAATCGGCAAAGGTCGGAGAATCAACACTTTCAAGTTACTTTTACGTGCCGTAAGCCACTATAAGTCACTATAAGTCACGGCAAAATGGTGTACTTGTATAAGGTTTCATATAGACAGACCAACTCTCCCCATACATTAAGCTCTGCTAGGTACACCATTTTTGATGTTCTGGTTTTCCGTAAATGGTAAATCACATGCGCCCTACCCGAAAGTAGCGTAAAGTGTGATAATTGTGCCAAGTTGTAAAAAGTTTTTCCAATTGGAAAAAGAGTAAAACAAGGAGGCACGAATGAGCAAAGAAACCAGACTTGCAGTTAAGGAATCAAGAATACAGTACTGGAGAAAAGTATTTGAGGATAGGATCAATAGCGGCTTAAAGCCTCAATGATCGCCAACCATATGGTTGACATCATGAGGCTTAATGTGTTATTAATGGGTATTACAAACTCGTAAAAAGGTTCCTCTGACACGAGCGCAGTTTTTTGAAGGTGCTCAAAAATTGCATATAAGTGTCGAGAATTTACTCAAAATTTACTCATAAACCCCTGCAAGGCTTGAAATTTCAACCCTTGCAGGGGTTTGTTCATTATTCTCCGGCTATGGCGACTTCTGTAAAGTAGATGCTCGGTGCTGCATCTGCGCTGACACTCCATTCTATGTCAGAGCCGACAGCCTCCACCTTTTTCATGAGCTCAAGGAAGTTTGCCGCAACTGTTATGAGGCTTACGCTTCTGTCTCTCTTACCATCCTTTACAAGGTAGCCTGAGCATTGAAGTGAGAAGTTTGCAGTTACTGCGTCTATGCCTGCATGAAGTCCTGCAAGGTCTGTTATGACGAGGCCTTCGCCCATCATTGCCATGAGTTCGTCAAGGTTCTTTTCGCCCGGGACTATGTAGCAATTCATAGGAGAAACACCTACGGCCGATGCATAGGATCCTTTGAAACCGTTTCCTGTGCTCTTTGTTCCCATCCTTGCAGCGCTCTTTGAATCCTGAAGTGCAAGTTCAAAGACTCCGTTCTTTACTACATTTTTCTTGTATGTAGGACATCCTTCATCATCGTAGTTTGCCCTCTGATAGGATTCCTGGCAGGCAGGATCATCGATGACAGTGATCTTTTCGCTAAATATCTGCTGCCCGATCTTGTCTCTTAAGGGTGATATTCCTTTTCCGATGAGATCACCGCTATAGAGGTAGCTGAAAGCTGCGAAGAGGTCGCTCATGGCATCCTTATCGAAGATGACAGGATAGTTTCCGCTCTTCATTGAAGAGGCGCCCAGCTTATTTAGACCGCTGTCACATACTTTCTTTACGAAAGCATCTGTATCGAACTTATCTAAGTCTTCGACCACCTTTATATCAAAGGCTGTCTTTACTTCTTCTCCTTCTTTTGCTGCTGCTTCTGCAACAATTACATGGATCCTGCTGGTATCTTCAACGGACATGCCTTTTGAATTTGCAATGATCCTCTTTGATACTATCTCCTCCCACTCGACTTCATTTACCATGAGCATCCGCGGGTCATAGGCAAGTATCTTCTTTTCTACATCTGCAAGGACTGCTTTGACCTTGTCAGCTTCAGGGATCAGGAATTGGTGGATATCGGGTATTTCTTCTCCTTTTTCAGGTTCTCTGATGAATACCTCGTCCTCTGATGTAACAGACTCTGCCTGCTCTATCATCTTGCAAAGGACCTTTTCCATCTGCTCGTCACCCGTATCCTCGGTTGCATAGTTTGCCAGCCTGTCGTGGTATATTCCCCTTAAGGCTGTGCTCATTACGTGGGATGTGGTAAAGGAATCCATACTGCCCTTGTACCAGCTGTAATCCTTCTTTTCCGATACGTCCTGATAAATTTCAAAGCTCTCAAAGCCCATCTTAAGAGCTGTATCTATCCAAAGCTTTTTATTCATTTGCTGTACCTCCTACGGTTATGGAAGAAACAAGGATGGATGGCTGACCTACGTCTGTTGGAATTGATCCGCTGATGCTTCCGCACATACCCTGTCCTCTCTCAAGATTGCTGCAGACCTTGGTAATGTTCATGAGTATATCCTTGCCATTTCCTATGAGGGCTGCTCCCTTTACAGGATAGGCTATCTTGCCGTCTATGATCATATATCCTTCGCTGACAGCAAAGTTGAATTCACCTGTCTGAGGATCTACAGAGCCTCCTCCCATCTGCTTTGCATAAAGGCCCTTTTCAATGCCTTCAAAGAGACTCTCAAAGCTGTCCTTTCCTGCCATGATGAAAGTATTGCTCATTCTGGAGGTCGGCTCATATTTGTACGACTGCCTTCTGCCGCTTCCTGTAGACTCTGCTCCCATACGTCTTCCGTTGAGTCTGTCTATCATGTAGGAGGTAAGTATGCCGTCTTTGATGAGGACTCTTCTTTGCTGGAAGTTTCCTTCGTCATCTATGTTCTGGCTGCCCCAGGCATTGGGAATAGTGCCGTCGTCTACTGCACTGACGCACTCGTTTGCAATTCTTTGTCCCATCTTTCCTGCAAATACGCTGGCATCCTTTGCTACACCTGTAGCTTCAAGAGCATGTCCGCAGGCTTCGTGGAATATGACGCCTCCGAATTCATTGTCGATGATGACAGGCATCTTACCGCTCGGGCAGTCCTTTGCAGAAAGCATGACTATGGCCTGCCTTGCAGCTTCCTTTCCTATTTCCTCAGGAGTCCTTGTCTCGTAGAACTCAAGACCCATGCCGGCACCCGGCCTGCATCCGCCGCTTTGCATGTTGTCTCCTTCCTGGCTGAAGGCATCAACTGACATGCGGGTCCTGACTCTAGTATCTGATATGAGGCGTCCTTCGCTGTTTGAGATCTGGACTTCCTGCCTTACATTGAGCATAAGTGCCTGGACCTTTACTATTCTCTCGTCGGCTTCCTTGGCTGCATTTGTAGCTCTGATGAGAAGCTCTGCCTTATCACTTAGGCTCACCTTTTCAAAGTCGACCTTTACGGGATGCTTAGTCTCATATTCTACTCTTGTAAGTTCGGTAGGTGCTTTAGCTTCCCCTCTTCCTACCGTGTCTACCAAATTCTTGATGATTGGAAGGACAGCTTCATCGCTGCTTTCATTGCTGTATCCGTATACGGATGATTCCCCCTTATATAGGCGTATGCCTATACCTTTGGTATTCGTCTCATTTACCTCTTCAACATTTCCGTTGAGCATGCGAATGGTTTCGCTTATCTCGTCTTCCTCATAGATTTCGGCAAAATCTGCCTCAGATGCCATGAGAAGATCGAGATACCTTTCAAGCGTTTTCTTTTCTAACATGTTTCCTCCTTATATATCATAATCTAATTGTTTTCAGAGTTATGGCTGCTTGCTGTCAATTTGAGCAACGCCGAGTTAAATGTTTTCTTTAAAATCTGAAAATCCTCCAATCACTCCCACAAAACGGGGGTTGTTGGAGGATTTTACGCTTATCGATTGTCTCTAGCCTATAGTGCTTCCTGCTTCTGCGAGTGTCTGTGCAAATTTGAGTTTGCCGTCTTGGTCTTCGCCAAAGAGGAGCATTCCTCTGCTCTCTATACCTCTGAGCATGCGAGGTTTGAGATTTACTACGGCTATGACATGCTGGCCTACGCATTCTTCAGGCTTAAAGTGCTCTGCTACGCCGCTGACTATGGTCCTCTTTTCAAAACCAAGGTCAACTTCGAATACCAGCAGTTTGTCTGCCTTTGGATGCTTTTCAGCCTTTGTGATGACGCCTGAACGAAGGTCTATCTTGTCAAAGTCATCAAATTCTATCTCTTCTTTTACAGGCTCATACTTTTTGCCTTGAGCCTCTGCCATGGCCTTTTGCCTCAGCTCCTCGAGCTCTGCAAGTTCTTTTTGTATATCGAGTCTTGGGAATATGACCTCGCCTCTCTTGACCTTCTGTCCGTCATAGGTATCAAAGCAAAGAGCGTCTTCCCAAACAGGATCTCCTGTAAGTCCTATCTGCTCTCTTATCTTTGAGGATGTGGTATGCATGAAGGGGAAGATAAGGACTGATACGATCCTGAGAGTTTCTGCAAGATTGTGCATTACCTCTCCAAGTCTTTCCTTCTTTGCCTCATCCTTTGCAAGTACCCAAGGTGCTGTTTCGTCTATATATTTATTGGTCCTTCTGACTACTTCCCAGATATCCTCAAGTGCAAGGTTGAACTGGAACTTGTCCATATGAGCTTCGACCTTCTTGTGGCATTCGAGAGCAAGAGTTCTAAGCTCATCGTCAGGATCTTCCTTTACAGACTCCTTGTGAGCAGGAACTATGCCTTCGCAA
>CAZALQ010000066.1:0-8142 GCA_964485605.1 uncultured Oscillospiraceae bacterium | reverse complement strand
AAGATACCCAAGGGAGAGCTATACCATTGCTACAAAGCTTTATGCTAAAGTCGCCCTAAGCGAAAAGATGGCAAAAAAGCAGCTCTATACCTCCCTCGAGCGCATGGGTCTTGATTATGTTGATTATTATCTTCTTCATTCCATAATGTCATCAAACTACAAAACCTATGACAAATACCATCTTTGGGATTATGCAAATGAAGAAAAGGCAAAGGGAACCATAAAGCATATAGGTTTTTCCTTCCATGACGGGCCGGAGCTTTTGGAAAAGCTCCTTACAGAGCACCCGGAAGTCGAATTCGTTCAGCTGCAGATCAATTATGCAGATTGGGAGAATCCAAAGGAACTCTCAAGAGCAAACTATGAAGTAGCGAGAAAATTCGGGAAAAAAATCACCGTAATGGAACCGGTTAAGGGAGGACTTCTTGCAAAGCCTGACAAGCGCATCGAAGCTATGTTCAAGGAATATAACAGGGATAGTTCATGCGCATCCTGGGCCATAAGATTTGTTGCATCCCTTGACGGCATTCTGACAGTGCTTTCAGGCATGTCTACCGTAGAGCAAATGGAAGACAACCTTTCATATATGAAAGACTTTAAGCCTCTAAATAAAGAGGAGCAGGATATAATCCATAGGGCGCAGGAAATCATGGGAACCCTGAAGACTATTCCCTGTACAGCCTGCAGCTACTGTACAAAGGGTTGTCCTATGGAAATTCCTATTCCAAAGATTTTTGCAGCCATGAACGAGCGCATAGGAAACGGGCAGATAGAGGAATCTAAGAAATCTTACGATGATCTTAAGCAAAAGGGAAATACTGCAGCTGACTGCGTAGTCTGCGGACAATGCGAAGGCGTATGCCCTCAGCATTTGGAAATCATCAGTTTGCTCAGAGACTGCAGAGAGGCATTTGAATAGTAAGCGAATATGAATGTAATAGTCTTTGACCTTGAGTGGAATCAGGTGCTCGAGGGAAGAACAAGAAACAAAAACCTGTCAGGTGAAATAATACAAATAGGCGCAGCCATAATCGATGAAGACTGCAATATAAAGGATACTTTCAGCTGCCTCATAAAGCCCGTTATATACCGCAAAATGAATAGACATATTGCGGATCTGACACTCATAAGCGATAAGGACCTTGAAAGCGGCATCAGCTTTAAAGAAGCCATTATTTCCTTTAAACAGTGGTGCGGTGACGATGCCATCCTCATCTCCTGGGGTCCTGATGATATATCCATGCTGAAGCATAATCTTCAGTTCTTTAATATGGACTATGAGTGGCTTCCCGAAACCTACGACGGGCAGCTCATGTTTGATGATATGGAAATGCAGGAAGATCGGCAGTGGCCTCTTAACTATGCCCTCTTCCATTTTAATGAAAAACCTGACGGCGCTCACAACGCCCTCGCAGACGTTATAAGCACCGTCAAGGTTCTTAAGCACTTAGACCTTAATGACGGTCTTACAGATGATTATTTCAGATGTGATTATCCAGGTGAGGATTAAGCACTGAGCATAACCTTAACAAACTTCAGGCACTCTTCCTGAGAAGAGCCTCCCTTAAGATGAAAAGCGATCCTTGGCTGAGAACCTCCGTAAATGGTAAGTCTCGGGCCGAAGGCATCCATTAAAGCAGCCATATGCTCGGCATCCATCAGGCTCTTTTCTTCAAAGAGAAATACTGCCTTATCCTGCTGCTTTGCAATTTTTGATACACCGCAGCGGCTTGCAAGATTTCTAAGATATGCAATATCAAGAAGGTTATCCGCAGTCTTTGGAATATCGCCGAATCTATCAAGAAGCTCATCAACAATTTCAGATCTATCTTCGTCAGATGCAATGGCGGAGATTTTTTTATACATCTCAAGCCTTGTAATCTCATCGGAAACATAGTCCTCCGGAAGGAAGGCCGAAACGCCCAGTTCAACCTGTGTATCGGCTTCTAGCGGTTTATCCTTCGGTGCATTGCCTGTAAGCTCCTCAACTGCTTCTTCCACAAGCTTGCAGTAAAGCTCGTAGCCTATGGAAAGCATATGTCCTGACTGCTCCACTCCCAAAATATTGCCGGCACCTCTTAATTCAAGATCTCTCATAGCAAGCTTAAATCCGCTTCCGAACTCCGTGAACTCCTTTATGGCTCTTAAGCGTTTTTCTGCGACTTCTGAGAGCTGCTTATCCTTTTTATAGAACAGGAAAGCATAGGCCATTCTGTTGCTTCTTCCTACTCTTCCTCTGAGCTGATAGAGCTGAGAAAGTCCGAATCTGTCCGCGTCGAAGACTATCAATGTATTGACGTTCGGTATGTCTATACCGGACTCGATTATTGTCGTTGAAATGAGGATTTGAGTATCACCTGCAGCAAAGTCCATCATGACATCCTCAAGTTCCCTTTCGTTCATTTGACCGTGTCCAATGGCAATTGTAGCTTCAGGAACCAGCTCCTTTATATGCCTTGCAACAGATTGTATGCCCTTTACTCTGTTGTAAACGATATATATTTGTCCGCCCCTTGCAAGTTCCCTTTTTATGGCCGTTGCAATAGCTTCATCTTCTTGCTCCATTACATAAGTTTGAACAGGATATCTGTCCTCAGGAGGCTGCTCTATAATCGACATATCCCTTACCCCTATTAAGGACATATGGAGCGTCCTTGGTATAGGAGTTGCAGACAGGGTCAAAACATCTACGTTTTCCTTTAGCTTTTTTATGAGCTCTTTATGCTCTACTCCAAAGCGCTGCTCTTCATCTATTACCAAAAGACCAAGATCTTTAAACTTTACATCCTTTGACAACAGCCTGTGAGTGCCTATGATCAAATCGATATCTCCCTTGGATATTTTTTCGACGATAGAGGCCCTTTCCTTCTCATCCTTAAATCTTGAAAGCATATCTATGGCAAAGGGATAGCCTGCAAAACGGGAAAGGAAGGTATGGTAGTGCTGATTTGCAAGAACTGTTGTAGGAACAAGAACAGCAGCCTGCTTTCCCTGCTCAAGGCACTTAAATATGGCCCTTGCCGCAACCTCTGTTTTGCCGTAACCTACGTCTCCGCAAAGAAGTCTATCCATTGTTTTAGGACTTTCCATGTCCCTTTTTATCTCTTCGGTGCAGCGAAGCTGATCCTCCGTTTCCACATAAGGAAATGCATCCTCAAACTCCTTCTGCCATGTACTGTCCTTTTCAAAGGCAAAACCGGGAGCTGCAGCTCTTTTTGCTGCGTTCTTAAGAAATTCTTCAGCCATCTCCCTGATGCTTTCTTTTGCCCTCATTTTGACCGTCTGCCAGTCAGAGCCGGAAAGCTTTGAAATCCTCGGTGCAGCAGCTTCAGAACCCATATATTTTTGGATGTTCTCCATCTGGTCTACAGGAACATAGAGGACATCCTTGCCCGCATATTGAATCTTGAGATAATCCCTTGTTGAACCGTCTACAGTGAGCTTTACAACGCCGGTAAACTGGCCTATTCCGTGCATTTCATGAACTACATAGTCTCCGGGCTGAATATCGGTAAAAGCCTTAATGGGAACTCCCTTAGAGGATTTCCTTCTTCTTGTATATTTAGCTGATGGGAATATGTCATTTTCCGAGATAATAAGGAGCTTTTCCTCAGGTATCTCAACACCGCTGATGAGAACCTTATCTACGATTTTAACCTTATCAAGACCCTCTCTTCCAAAGAAATCTCTCAGGTTCACAAGTCTGTCCGCTGTAGAGCAGGCAACTGTTATGTCATATCCTTGTTTGATATATTTTTTCAGATCTGCAGAAAACAGATCCATATGACCTGCATATACAGGGGCAGATCTGAGGATAGAAGCATCAATATCCTTTTCAGAGCTTATGACAAGACTGTCTTTAAGAAGATAATCTGAAAGCTTTCCCGAAAAGCCCAGTTCCTCATCTATACGAGCTCTTGAAACATCGATTTTCTCGAGATTTTCAAGTGATCTTTGACTGAAAATATCATAGCTTCTTAAAGAATCGACCTCATCATCAAACAGTTCGATTCTTACTGGGTTATCCATACCGGGTCCGAAAATATCTATGATATCTCCCCTTACGGAGAACTCTCCAAAGGCTTCGCATACGGGCATGCGCTCATATCCCATGGAAACAAGAGATGATACTATTTCGCCTCTTTCCATAATATCCCCGGCACTTAATGAAAAACTTCCTCTTTTAAAGGCTTCTACATCAGGATAAGATGCATCCATGGCGCTTGAGGGCGCTATAACAGTTATCCTGTCACCCTTTGCAAGAGCACTGAGCACAGCAAGCCTTTGAGCTTCAGCCTGGCGGCTCTTTGCTTCGTATCTGAATACTTCTTCCTCATCCTCCGGAAGTACCATGATCTTTTCATTAGTATAGAATGACAGATCTGTAGCAAGTCTCCTTGCCGATACTATTGAAGGGGCTTCAATAAGAGCCTGAGGAGCTTTAGTTAGCATCCTCGAAATTAGAATCGCTTGTTTATTATCTGAAATACCGCTCATATATTTGTCCTTAACGTGCTTTATCCTCCCACGGATAAACCGGGGAGGTTCCTCTAACTTTGGATAGTTTACTACATGTGTGAAAAAAATGCAAAAACAGTATAGAAAGCTTTTACTTTTATTATGCCGTTTAATGGCGTAAAATATCTATATCAACAGAAAGGAGATAACAAATGGAAGACTGCATATTCTGCAAAATTGCAAATCATGTTATTGAAAGCAAGTATGCTTACGAAGATGAGCTCATAAGCGCCTTTTATGATACAGATCCCCAAGCACCTGTACATGTGCTCATAGTTCCAAAAAAACATATAGGGTCCCTTGATGAGACAACAGCTGAAGACGCCGAAGTTCTTGCCCATATCATGCTTAAGATAAAGGAAATTGCTGCAAAGGAAGGCCTTGAAAACGGCTACAGAGTAGTAATAAATACAGGAGAAGACGGAGGACAATCTGTCCATCACCTTCATTTCCACCTGCTTGGCAAACGCTCAATGAAATGGCCACCGGGCTAAAACTATAAGAGAGGAGCTGCATGGCTCCTCTCATTTTTTTCATATTATTGTTTATTTATCATGCAGGGCTTCTATTGCCTCATCCTCATAGATGCTTTGCTCTTTATCATCTATGAAGACCTTTGGCTTTTCCTCATCTATAAATGCGATGCCTGCTCTTGCCCCGCCGTCTTTAAGTCTTAGATCCCAAGGAACATATCTCGTCTTGTTTTCTGAATCATCTCTTGCCTTTTCCATAGCCTTTGTAATTCTTGTTCTCAAAGTCTCAAGCTTTAATATGCCGGAAGAACATATCATGCTGCAGCTATCTGAAGGATCGACTTCATGTCCATCACCAATCTCAGCTTCATGTAATTTGGATATTTTGTCATCAATCTCTTTTAGGCATTTTTCAATTTCCCTGTCAGACATCGGTCTTATGATAAGATGCTTCGTTTTAATGACAGTACCTTGTTTGGCGGCTGCTTTCTTCTTTGTTTCATCGCTTACATTTGCAAAATCCATAGCAGCCTTTATTCCATGCTGAACCCATATAAGTGCTGCGTCGGCTGCCTTTGAAATGGATACCTTAAGCACTGCTGCCTCATCATCGCTTATTTGCGATGTTACATAGCTGATGAGAGGAATTCCGTTTCCGTTGCCAATGCCTATCCTGCACCTGGGAAAGTTGTCATATTGAAGCTGATAAATCACTGACTTCATTCCGTTATGGCTGCCGGAGCTTCCGGAAGCCCTGACTCTTACAGCACCCTGCGGGAGATCGATATCATCGTATATTACAAAAAGATCTTCAGGCTGTGTCTTGTAGAAGCTCATTATTTCTCTTAAAGCCTCTCCGGAATTATTCATAAAGGTCTGCGGCTTTACAAGAATGATCTTTTCACCAAAGAAATTAACTTCTCCATATAAGGATTTAAACTTAAGTTTGTTTATCTCCACACCAAGCCTTCTTGCAATTTCATCAACCGCAAGAAAACCCATATTATGGTGAGTCGTTTCATATTGTCTGCCGGGATTGCCAAGGCCGCAAATAATCTTCATGTTTATACCTTTTAAAAATCGGCACCGGTTTCCCGGTGCCTATTTTATATATTTAATCAAAAAGTTCTGAAAGGGGTTGGTTGTTATATACTCTGTAAATAGCTTCTGCAAAAAGCTTTGCTACTGAAAGCGTTTTAAACTTCGGAAGCATCTTGTCTTCGTGAAGGGTTATTGTATTAAGGAATACCATTTCATCGATGGCGGAATCTCTGATTCTGTCAATGGCAGGTCCTGAGAGAACTGCGTGTGTTGCAATAGCTCTTACGCTCTTTGCACCTCTTTCCTTAATTGCATTTGCTGCATTGCAGATAGTGCCTGCAGTATCTACCATATCATCTACAAGTATGCAGTCCTTTCCGTCTATATCTCCGATGATATTCATGATTTCAGAGACATTTGGTTTTGGACGGCGCTTATCAATGATAGCTATCGGGCATCCGAGAGGCTCTGCGAGGTTTCTTGCTCTTCCTACGCTGCCGTGGTCAGGAGATACTACAACGAGATCAAGATTCTCTTTTTCAAGCTGTTCCTGATAATACTTAACCATGAGTGGGTTGCCCTGAAGGTGATCAACCGGTATATCAAAGAATCCCTGAATCTGTGGTGCGTGAAGATCCATTGTGATAACTCTCTCAGCTCCTGCAGCCTGAAGAATCTCAGCTACAAGCTTTGCCGTAATCGGATCTCTCGGCTTTGCTGTTCTATCCTGCCTTGCATATCCATAGTAAGGGATAACTGCGTTGATTCTGCCTGCACTGGCTCTCTTCATAGCATCGATCATAATGCAAAGTTCCATCAGGTTGTCGTTGACAGGGTCACAGGTGCTCTGGATAATATAGCAGTCCTTTCCTCTTACTGACTCCTGAATGTTTACTGCAATTTCACCGTCTGAGAATTTCTTAACTTCAGATTTTCCCATAGGTATTCCCAAAACATCGCATATCTCCTGTGCAAGTTCAGGGTTTCCGTTTGCTGCGAAAACTTTAAATTCTGAGTATAAAGATCCCATTTTTCTTTTTACTTCCTTTCGACTTATCTTTGTATGATTTATATGATATCAGGATTTACAGCTACACTGTAGCCATCCTCTGTATCCGTAAGGATTATAATGGGGAAGAAGTTTCCGATCTTTTTATCTTCAACTCCCTGGGTCACTATTACAGCTCCAAAACCGACTGCTTTAGTATCGAACTCGCTGAGCATGTCTTCTATGCCCTTAAGAGTTCCGCCCTTTCTCATGAAATCATCTATGATAATGGCCTTTGAGCCGGGTTTAATAGCCCTCTTTGCAAGGCTCATCTTTTGAATTCTGTCAGAACTTCCGGAATAATAATTAATGGAAATGGTTGAGCCTTCAGAAACTCTTGCTTCTCTTCTGATAACTACAAGAGGTATATTAAGAAGCCTTGCCGTAAGCATTGCAACGCCTATTCCTCTTGTTTCAATAGTGACTACAAGATCTGCTTCGGATGCGGCAAAGTGCTTTGCAAACTGAGCCGCACATACCTGAGCGATTTCCGGATCAAAGAGCAGATCCGTAGTATAGATATATCCGCCGCCCACATTTCTTGAAGGATCCTGAAGCATGGTCTTCATCTTTTCAAGACCTATAGCCGCTTCTTCCTTTGTTATATACGGCACATATCTTACGCCGCCCTTGCTTCCGGATGTTGTTTCGATATATCCAAGGCCGGCTGTTTCGATGGCGTTTCTTACGATCTTTAAGTCTTCGGAAATACTTGATTTAGCACATTCAAAGCGCTCAGCAAAATATCCGAGTGAATAATCCATATTCGGATGCTCTGTCAAAATCTGAGTTATTATGCAGGCTCTTTCAGTGCGTTTCATAATTAGTCTCCAAGTATCATTTCGCCGACTTTATAAATATCTCCGGCACCCATGGTTATGATCATATCCCCTTCTGATGCGTTGTTTTTTACAAAGTCTGCGATCTTATCAAAACTATCAAAGAAGAATACGTCCTTATCAGGATGCTTTTCTTTTACTTTTTCAAGAAGTGCTTTAGAAGACATCTTGTAGATATTCTTTTCTCTGGCTGCATAAATTTCGGCAAATACTACTTTGTCAG
>CAZALQ010000065.1:2836-8156 GCA_964485605.1 uncultured Oscillospiraceae bacterium | reverse complement strand
GGATTATCAGACAATGATGGTTAAGACACATCTGTCCCTCTCCGACGATCCTAACCTCAAGGGAGTACCTAAGGGCTGGAAGCTCAAGGTAAGAGATATCCTTGAATACGGCGGAGCTAAGTTCCTTTGCCCGATGGCAGGAACCATTGCCATGATGCCTGGTACAGGATCCAACCCTGCATACAGAAGAATCGATGTCGATACAAAGACAGGCGAAGTAAGCGGATTATTCTAAAATTCACAATTTATTGCGGCGGATGCAGTATGCCTGCATCCGCTGTATTAAAAAGGAGAAAAGAAAAATGTCAATGAATGACTTATCCTTAAGGGATTTCTCTCAGGCTCTTGCCGATAAGGTATCAGTACCCGGCGGCGGCGGAGCAAGCGCTGCAGTAGCCGCTCTTGGCTCTGCACTTAACTCAATGGTTGGCAACTTCACAGTAGGAAAGAAAAAGTATGCCGACGTTGAAGAAGAAATTATCAGTCTTATGGCACAGGCCGATGACCTTAGAAATAAACTCCTTGAGTGCATCGATAAGGATGCCGAAGGTTTTGAACCTCTTTCTAAGGCATACGGAATTCCAAAAGATGCTCCGGGAAGAGATGAGACTTTGGAAAAGTGCCTTAAAGATGCAGCTGCAGTTCCCATGGAAATTACAGAGCTTGCCTGTAAAGTAATAGACCTTGCGGATGAATTTGCAAAGAAGGGCAGCAGCCTTATGATTTCAGATGCAGGATGTGCATCGGTATTTGCATGGGCAGCCGTTCAGGGTGCAGCTCTTAATGTAAAGGTCAATACAAAGCTCATGACTGACAGAGAATATGCCAAAGTCATGGATGAAAGAGTAGATGAACTTCTTTGATGCTATGAAAAGAAGGCAAAAGAAGTATATGAATATGTCTTTAACAAGCTCAAATAAGATGATTAAAGATCTTAAAAATAAGCAAAGAAAGATTTGCTTTGAGAAAAGACAAGCGCTTACAGATGAAGAAAGGAAAGCCTTCAGCAAAGCTATTTGCGAAAAGGTTTCCTCTCTTCCTAAGTTTAAAAAGGCAAAGACAGTATTCAGCTATCTGGCAACCTATGATGAGGCAGATCCATCCTATCTTCCAAAGAAGGGCAAGGTATTCTGTTACCCCGTATCTTACAAGGGCGGGATCATGGAAGCCAGAGTTCCCGCCAAAGAAAACGGTCTTGAAGAGGACTGGTTCGGTATATTAAGTCCCGTTGTTGAGACTTCAACACTTGTTGAGCCGGAAGATATAGATCTTATGATAGTTCCTTGCGTAGGATTTGATGAAAAAAGGAACAGACTTGGCCATGGAGGCGGCTATTATGACCGCTATATGCCAAAATGTACAAAAGCTTCATTTGTTTGTATTGCATTTGAAGCCCAAAAATTGGATAATGTGGTTGTAAACAGTTATGACCTTAAAGTTTCATGTGTCGTAACTGAGGACAATATTTATTGATCCGTTATATTTTAGGTCAGAGTAGGAATTGCGCGTGAAGTGCCGAAGGATGGGAGTTTGCCTTCGGACGAAGGATTTTAAACCCGCGGTGCAATTTCGATTCCGCTGCCACTATGAGAACTTCTTTTAGTGGCATGATGAGCTGCGAAAGGAGTTTTTTATTATGAAAAAGATTACAACAGAGCAGATCGCACTTGTAGCCGTACTTGCGGCTATCTACTTCGTTCTCGGTACTTATCTTCACATCGAGAGCAACAATTTCAATGCTTCAATACAGACACTTCCTGTTCTTATCGGAGCGTTCACTTTGGGACCTGTTCCCGCTCTTTTAATAGGAACCGTAGGAGAGCTGTTAAAACAGCTCGTAATGTACGGCATTGATCCTACACTTCCGCTCTGGATACTGCCATATGCACTTGAGGGGCTTGTTGCAGGTCTTCTTGTAAAGAAAGAGTTTGGAAACATCTCAAACAAAAAGTTGATTACTGCAATCATCATAAGTGAGGTATTCCTCACTGCAATAATTACACCTGTCAATACACTGGCAGCTGTACTTCAGGGCTGGGGAACATGGGCAACCATTCTGGCAGGCCTTGGTCTTAGACTCATCATCATGACGATCAAGATCGTTATTTACTGCCTCGTTATCCCGCCGCTTTATAAAAGTCTTAAAAAGGTCGTGAAATAGAAATGACACCACAAGAAGCAATTGACTACATAGAAAACTATACTTGGAGTACCACAAGACTTGGTCTTGACAGAACAAGAGAGCTTTTAGATAAGCTCGGTAATCCGCAAAAGAAATTAAAGTTTATACATGTAACAGGGTCTAACGGCAAGGGATCTACCTGCGCCATGCTTGCATCCATATTTGAGCAGGCAGGATACAGAGTAGGTCTGTATATCTCTCCATATATCGAAGAATTCTGCGAAAGGATTCAGATCAACGGAGTGAATATCCCGGGAGAAAAGCTGGCAGAGATCACTGAGAAGGTAAAGGACATTGCCGAAGGCATGGAAGACCATCCAAGTCAGTTTGAACTTGTTACAGCCATTGGAATGATTTACTTCCTCGAAGAAGGCGTTGACATTGTAATGCTTGAAGTCGGCATGGGCGGAGCCCTTGACTCAACCAATGTCATAGATCCCCCTGAAGTTGCCATCATTACCAATATAGGGCTCGAACATACAGAGTACCTCGGCGATACTGTAGAAAAAATTGCAAAGACAAAAGCAGGCATCATTAAGCCAGGCTGCAACTGCGTATGCTATGACGGACTTCCTGAAGTTACAGAGGTTATTAAGGAAGACTGCGCTGAAAAGGGCGTACCTCTTACCTGCGTTGATTTTTCAAACCTTGAGTTCATAGAAGAAACTCTCGAAGGACAAAGATTCCGTTGGAAGGGTGAAGAGCTTACGACAAAGCTCCTTGGACCTCACCAGCTTCACAACACAGCCGTCGTACTTGAGACAGTTGCTGCCATGAGAGAAAGAGGATGGAAGATCTCTGATGAGGCTGTAAAGAAGGGCCTTGAGCTTACAAGATGGCCTGCAAGGTTTGAAGTCCTTGGAAAAGATCCACTCTTTATCCTTGACGGAGGACATAATCCTCAGTGCGCTGAAGCCCTTGCAGAGAGCATCAAAAAGACTCTCGGAGGCAGAAAGGTTGTATACCTTATGGGCGTTCTTGCAGATAAGGATTACAAGCAGATCGTAGACATAATAAGGCCCTATGCAAAAGAGTTTGTTTGCCTTACACCGGTATCAGGAAGAGCCCTTGATAAGGTCCGCTTTGCAGAATATCTTGAAAGCGTCGGCTTAAGAGCATCTGTTGCAGATGATGTTGAAAGCGGTATCAAGCTTGCAGAAGCTCTTGCGGGAAAGAATGGTACAGTTATAGGCTTTGGCTCTTTATATATCGCAGGATATATACGCATGGCTTACAAAAAGCTTAAGGGACTTAACAACTAACTAGAGTGGGAAAGTTTCTAATAAATGTATTAAAATGAATTAAGAGCTGCCGTAATGGTGGGTGGTTATGCCCTCTTGATATATTCATTCTAATCCAAGGTTATCCTTGGTGAGTATAGAAAGGAGGTAATGCATGACCGTTATCGAATTTTTAACAGCGATATCAGCACTTGCTGCATTCTTCATGGCTGGATATGAGTTCGGGCGGAACAGCAGAAAAAAATAATCACCTACAGTACCTCTAAACTGTGTAGGTGATTATCTCACACATTTTAAGGGCATACCATCTACTGGTAGCTCTTTCTGTTATTATTTTATCACAAGAATAAAAAAATACAAGAAAAACCATGATATATAAAGTTTTAAAAAAAATAATACCGGTTCTAATGCTGTGTATTACTTTGATTCTTTCTTCTTGCGGAAAAAAGGAGACAAGCTTTACACCCCTGCAAATTGCAGCAGCAATATCAAAAAGTCAAGAAAGTAATTTAGCGCTGCGCAAAACTGTGCTTGGTGCGGAAACATTTGAATACACGCTGAAAAGTATTTACTCTTTTCCTGATGACTATATCTCAGACGGCGCCATAATTGCAGCAGGCGGCACTCATGCATTCGAAATAGCTGTACTAAAGCTTTCAGATAATGCTGATGAAAGCAAGGTAAAGAGCCTGTTTGATGGATATTTAAAATATAGGCTTGCCCAGTTCACAGGCTATTACCCTGATGAAGAACTCATTGTTCGCAATTCGAAAGCCTTTGTGAAAAACGGCTATGCAGTTCTTTCGATCTGCGGTGATGCAGCATTGGCAGAAAAGGCCTTTGATTCTTGTTTTGATTCAGACGTTCCTTCCGATCTTCCTGACTATCCTGATATGGAAGGAGAAGGAAAGGATGATAAAAAAGATGAATGGGAATATGATCATGACCTTTTAGTTCTTGCTTGGGAAAAGGGAGATTGGTCTGAACTTTCAGATAAGGACAGGGCAATACTAAATCAGTGCAAATATATCCTGGATACATGTAAAAAGGATAATCAAACTATTCCTGAATATGAGCTTGTCATCCATGACTGGCTTATAGACAACATGGAATATGATCCTGCGGAGATCGATAATTACGGCGGCACTCCTGATCCAAATAACGATAACCCTTACGGCGCATTGATAAACGGGAAAGGCATATGCGCTGGATATACAAAGAGTTTTCAGCTTCTTATGGACCTTGCCGGGATAGAATGCATCAGTATTTTCGGTACAAGCAACAACGGAATCGAAGTCGGTGAGCATGCATGGAACCAGGTAAAACTTGACTGTGAGTGGTACATCGTGGATGTTACATGGGATGATCCTGTAGGAAGTATAGTTGTTTCTCAAGAATCTCATCATAGATATTTCAATGTCACTTCAAAGAAAATAAGATCTAATCACTTTTGGAATGAAGAAGATGTCCCTGAAGCGACCGGAACAAAATATACATGGGAATATCTAAAGTAGTCTAACAACTAACATATCAGCACTTGCTACATTCTTCATGGCTGGATATGAGTTCGGGCGGAACAGCAGAAAAAAATAATCACCTACAGCTCCTTAAATTGTGTAGGTGATTAAACAACACTTTAAGGGCATACCACTTAATGGTAGCTCTTTCTTATAGTATTTTAGCAGTGTTTAAAAAAATATACAAGTCAATTAATGCAAAGTATCGTTTTTTAGAATATAATTTGGGCCAAGATGGCAAATGGCAAGTTAGAATACAAAGTAACAAAAGAAGATGAAGGGAAACTGGTCAAAGAGATACTAAGAAGCAGGATGAACTTCTCTGTAAAACTTCTCACCAAGGTAAAATACCATGGTGATATTTTGCTTAACGGAAAACA
>CAZALQ010000065.1:0-2773 GCA_964485605.1 uncultured Oscillospiraceae bacterium | reverse complement strand
GAAGGAGATGTTTTAACTGCTGAATATCCTGAAGAAGAGAGCTATTTTCCTCCTGAAAATATCCCTCTTGACATAGTATATGAAGATGAGGACCTTATCCTTGTCAATAAGCAGCCCGGCCTTATAGTTCATCCTACATATAACTTTCCTACAGGCACCCTTGCAAATGCCATAACCTATCATATGGAAGAAAAGGGCGAGGTATATAAACTGAGGTTTGTAAACAGGCTCGATATGAATACCTCAGGCCTTGTTATAATCGCAAAGAATGCTCATGCCCAGGATAATATCTCAAAGCAGATGCAGATGAATACTACCGTCAAAAACTATATAGCCATTGTTCACGGCATTATGGAAGGCAGCGGAACTGTAGATGAGCCCATCGACAGAGATCCCAATCATAAGGCAAGAAGGTATGTAACAAAAGACGGATATCCTTCTGTGACCCATTGGGAAAGTTTGAAAACATTTGAAGGTAAGAAGTACGGCGATATTGAGGGTTTCAGTATCCTTAAATTAAAGCTCGATACAGGGCGCACTCATCAAATAAGAGTTCATTTAAGCTACCTTGGACACCCTATAGTGGGAGACGAGCTTTACGGACAGCTTTTTGGATATGACATTCCGCCTTCTTGGATGCCGAGGCAGGCTCTTCATGCAGCACACCTTGAGCTTGATCATCCCGTAACAGGAAAGCGCATTATAGCGGATGCAAAGCTTCCTTTGGATATGCAAAACTGCATCGAATATATTGAAAAATTGTAAATTGTCGGCTACATAGTTGATAACTCACCGTTTCTCTTAACAACAGCGTCGCTTATATATTGGTTAAGGCTGACGCCTTCTTTCTTTGCATAAAAGGCTGCCATACAATGTTCATAGGGAGAAAATCTTAATGTTATTTTTCCACTGTATTCAGATGGATTGATAAGTGGAACTTCCGGAATCTCCGTGCCTAATTCTTTGGCGGTTTCCAACCATGCATCTTCATTTTCCTTAAGTTCCGCAATTGCAGATTCCTGCGAGTCTCCTTGTCCTACGCATCCTTTTAAAATAAAACTGCGTGCAATCCAAAAACGATGTCCGTTCATTTCTATTTGATAAACACTGAATGGATATGTCATTTTGTCTCTTCCTTTCTTCTTGCTTCAATTTCTGCAAATAAATTTTTCAGTTCTACAATATATACTTCCGATATATGTTTTCCATGTTGTGGTATGGGAATGATCGTCCCGGATTTTACATCAGCAATTCTAATTTGATGATTCCCGCCTGTTTTAATGATGCACTCATAATAATTTGCGAGTTTTAATACCTCGCTCATTGTAAAATCATTTGGAGCTGGTTTTGCGTTTAACCGTGCAATCAGCTTTTCAATTTGAGACATATAACCTCCTTTATAGTATCAAATATGCCACTATAT
The DNA here is from genome assembly GCA_964485605.1 of uncultured Oscillospiraceae bacterium. Lineage (GTDB taxonomy): Bacteria > Bacillota > Clostridia > Peptostreptococcales > Anaerovoracaceae > RUG13409. The sequence continues at coordinate 1,350 of CAZALQ010000065.1, read as the reverse complement.
TTCAACTATTATCATCTCCTCTTAAATGGTAATATTTTTATTTGAAAAAATATAACTCCGATTCGTTGTTGCTTTTGACACGCAAAAATACAGTCGATATAATTAGAAAAGTACTTGGAGTGATAACGAATTATGAGAGTAATACTTGCAAGCGGTTCTCCCAGGAGAAAAGAGCTTTTAAAAAGAATATTTGATGATTTTGAGATCATAACGGCAGATGTTGACGAAAGGTCAATTGAGCTTGCAATTGAAGACGAGCTTAAAGGGCAAATGATGCAGGATGTTGCCGCCCAGATGGTAAGTGCTCTTTCAAAGGCAAAGGCCTTGGCTGTTTACGAGTTTTTGGGCTGCCCAAAAGACTCCCTTGTGATAGGAGCTGATACTGCAGTGGCAGTTTCTGATGAAATAATGGGAAAGCCAAAGGATAGGGACGATGCCGTAAGGATGCTTAGAAAGCTATCAAAGGAAAAGCAGTATGTCCTTACGGGAGTTTCATATATTAAAGACGGAAAGGTAAACAGCTTTGTTGAAACTTCAATAGTTACCTTTAATCCCCTTGATGATATACAAGAAGCTAAGATCCAGAAATATTGCGATACACCTGAGCCCTATGACAAAGCCGGTGCCTACGGCATTCAGCTCATAGGAGATGAGATGGTAAAGAGTGTAGAAGGGGATTTTGACAATATAATAGGGCTTCCAGTAACGAGATTGAAAAAGGAACTTGGGATGTAAATATATATCATTGATCAGCTCATTTTTTGGGCTGATTTTTTCATGGACTATTTTGTTCTTTATTTTCAAAAAAACTTGTTGTTTTCTACAATATATTTCCAAAGAATGCAATTGAAGAAAGTACCCTTGCGTTGATATAATTAGAATGATGCAGCATAGGCGCATTTTGCCCTTTGCGCACCTAATTCGCGGAAAGGAGAAATATAGTGAATTACACTAAGTATGTGCTAAAGGATACAGATGAGCTTACATCTTTGCTTGAAGGAAAAGACGATCTGTTTATCGTATCCTGTAACAAGTGCTTTAAGGAGTTCGAAACTGTAGATGAGCCGGATCTTGGTGAGTTTAGGAATCTGGCCCAGTCTCTTGGAAAACATGTCACCGGAGCAAAATCCGTTGATTTCCTTTGCAACAGAGTTCAGAGCGAAAAGGCCTTAGACGGTGTAGTACCGGAAGGCACAAAGAATGTAGTTGTAGTTTCCTGCGGCCTTGGTATTCAGACCGTGGCGGACCTTGAGAAGATGCCTGTATATACAGCAACAAATTCTCTTAACTACATAGGATTCCACGGCATGGCTCTTACAAAAAAGACCTGCGAAGCCTGCAACCAGTGCT
>CAZALQ010000064.1:0-8335 GCA_964485605.1 uncultured Oscillospiraceae bacterium | reverse complement strand
AATTCCTCCACTTCCTTTGGATCATTTATGACAAGCTCTCCCTGTCCGAGAGATGTAAGCATATCAACTGCAGATGATAATTCTTCTGCCTTTGGATATATTGTATATTCCGTATATTTCATTAAGGTTTTGCTCCCAATTAATTTTCACATATATAATAAGTCTCAATATGATATTTTTCAATCGACGGGAATTGTATATAATACTTGCAGAAAATATATCTGAAAAAGTGAGGCAAATACATGAGACCTAATCAATTAAAAAAGGAGTATAATCTTGAAAAGCATCCCGAAGGAGGATGGTTTTCTGAGAGCTATACCTCGCAGGATGAAAAGGACCAAAGGCCCCTTGCAGGAAGCATTTATTTTCTGCTTGAAAAGGACGACATCTCCCACTTCCATCAAATAGATTGCGATGAGCTTTGGTATATCCATGAAGGCTGCGGTCTTAAGATCACATCGATTGAAAATGGAAAACTTAAAGAATACTGCCTTGGCATGAAAGTAGGACAAAATGCCATGGTGCTCCTTCCCAAAGGTGCCATCTTTGCAGCAGAGAATATCGATAAAGAGTCCTATACATTCATATCCTGCGCAACTATTCCTAAATTCAGCTATGAAGGCTTTAGGCTCATACTTCAGGATGAGATAAAAAAGTTATTTCCTGATTTTTCGGAAGAGCTCCTCTATCTCGCTTTTGAAGAATAGACTTATAGGACAAAACGTGTTGGCAAAAATGGCTGTGACCCTTGAAAATAAAGGGCTGCAGCCATTTTAAAATGTACCAGATCTAATATTATTCGTGAGGATGAGCCAGAAGGTAATCTGTAAGTCCCGGAACAAAGAGACTCTTTCTTCCAAGGCCCGGAGTTCTGAATATGTAAGCCGTTCCGTCATATTCGTCATATCCCGGGAATGCCGCTTTGAACACAGCATCTGAATATTCATCAGCAGGGACTATATAGTCAATCTTCTCGCCGTTTTCTCTTATTCCGACGGAAGCATACATTATATCCACATCTCTTGTCTTAAATCCTTCAGGAAGTACTGCCTTCATTCTTGCAGACAATTCCTTTGACGTTGCCTCATCAATGGAGTTAAGAACTCCTATACCAAACTTAACACCGCCCGCCTCATACTCTTTATAGTCAAGGAAGAGTATTTCCATATCGGTCATGCCCTCATAGGAAAGGGCTTCTTTATGAAGTTCTGTATACAAAGCATCTATATCGTCAATACCTGCAATTTTTGCAAGAGCAGGAACAGCCTTTTTATCTGCTTCTGTCACTGTTGATGCTGTGAGATTTGTCGTGTCAGAAAGTATGGCGCCAAGAAGCAGTGTTGCTGTCTCTTTATCTATCTCAAATCCATAATTAAGATAGTTAAGCCAGACGATGGTGGAAGTTGCTCATATGGTCTTGCATAATATACAACCTGCTGTCCTGTAGTAACACTTCCTATGCAGTGGTGATCTATGATACCTACCACATTGGCATCTGAGAGGCCGTCTGTAGACTGCAGATATTCGCTGTGGTCTACTAGGAAAATATTCTTTCCGGAAGCATCTTCAAGAACGGGAGGAGCCTCTACCCCTGCGAGTTTTAGTATGTATTTTGACTCATTATTGGGATTGCCGTTTGCTGCAGCCTGTGCATCGTAGCCAAGAAGCCTTAAGAGACGCGCATAGGCAATGGCACTGCAAATGGTATCTGAGTCAGGACTCTTATGACCTATGACATAAATGGGGTCATCTGCAAGCTGCATCTTCTCTATACTCTGCCTGTTAAGCTCCTGAAGATTCGTAAGATTCTGTTTTTCTAAAGCTTCTCCCTTGCTCTTTCCAAGGAAAAAACCACATGCACCTGCTATGCAAATTGCAAGGAGCACTGCAATTATTTTTAATCCTTTGTTTTTCATAATCCAATCTTTTTTTCGATTAATTAATATCCATATTTACGCTATATTATCATACTACTTTTAAGAAATTGAGACGGTTTTTCAGACTTAATGCAAATCGAACCAAATAGCAAAAAACCGACTATACTTACAAATTCAGAAAAGTTGGTATATCCACTATTTTTGGGTTTTTAACTTCACATTTGCTCATTTTTCGCCTATAACTATGAATCTGTCGCTTTCCGACAAGGTTATGGTCTCGCTGCCTCCCACTGCCTTGAACGGATCGTCTGCTCGGCGCAGCCCCATGAGTATATATCCGTAGGAGTACATTATTCTCCTTAATTCGCTTCCTGACAGAGTCATTTCTTCTATATCGAAATCTGACAAGGGCTTAAGATAGATCTCTGATCCTTCCTCATCAATGATATCGTTGAAGATACCGACTCTTCGCATATCCTCGGTGATCTGGGCAAGCATCATCGATGAAAGGTCTGTAGCAACGACGAAGTCCTCACTACCTTCAGATTGAATAAGTTTTCTGTTGTTTTCGCTCCTGATCTCAGCAGTGACCGTAAACTTTAGATCGTACTTTTTCTTTATATCCCTTATCCTTATTATGCGAAGCATGGTCTCGGTATCCGCATCTTCTTCCTTCTTCTTTCTGTCGGAAAGGATTATGATATGATCTGCATTTCTGATCATGCTTGTCAGAACATATTCGTAGTCGGTGTTTCGGTAGTCAGCAGTGATCTCCGATGAGAACTCCTCATCAGAGGGTATACACGCGTCTTTTTCCGAAGGAGTAAGACCTATGAGTTTGATCTTTTCTATGTTGTCAGGAAGTTCTCTTATGATCGTCGCAGCAGCTGTATTCACGCCGAATATAACGAGCTCAGGGATTGGTCCCAAAGGCTTTGCCGTCTTGAGCTCCGGCATTGTAGCAGCTCCGGGTTCGGCAAAGGAAACGCTTCCCGGCCCTTCTTCGAATACCACCAAAAGATCATCCTTTTGCAAAAGCGTATCCGGAGCAGGATTCAGTAAAACGTCTCCGTTTCTGTAGATACCGGCTACAGTTCCGTTTGAAGCGGCCAGAACCGCCGCCCCGAAAACAAGGCCTTCAAGAGGCGCTGCATCTTCGAAATAGAACTCGCAGTTGTCGAAATCTATGATATCCATAAAGGCTTCATAAATACCGGTCTGTGTCGCAGCATGAGCTATGATCCTTGCCACCACGTCGCCTGAATGCAGCATGGCGATCCCTTTGGCCCTTAAGGTTGTTTTCGGGAAAATAGTGATATTGGAATCTACGACAGCGACTATCCTTGGACGTTTCTCAGAATTCATGAGAAGTATCTCAACTGCAAGCATAGTCTTGACCGTGCGTCCCCTGTCTCTTGTGTTGATTACCAGCACCGAGCAATCGGGTATGGCGCAGCACATGAGAGAATTGGGCACTGTAGGATCCCCTTTTATTACAGTGATGCGAACGTTTTTAGGGATCTTCACATTTTTCCTGATAGCCTGTTCCATCTCTTCGCGGTCCATATTCTCAACGACTACGATGGTCCTTTTTTCATTTCCCGCAGCAGCTATCATTTCCGAAAGCAAGGCATATTCACCCATCCTGAATCCCAAAATTACTTTATGTCCTGTTTCGATTATCTCGGGATTCTCCTTTTGAAGAGCAATGATTTTTCCCCTCATGGAACTGGAGAAAATACCTACAAGCATTCCTGTAAAGAGCATTCCCGTAAGTCCCAGCATCGTGTATAGGACTATATAGAGAAATGAACCTGAATTGGATGCCGGAAAGGATGAAGACATTGCTGACCTCAGGTTGTCCCAAAAAACAGCAATTATACTCTTCCCGTCTGCATGAAGATCAAAAGCTACCACCAATGCAGTGACTATGACTACCACAGACAGAACGGTAATGAGCAGCAGCTTTATCATGCTTGCCGTTCCCTTGGACATCTTTTCGTCCAGCCAATAGCGAAATCTCTTTTTTAAACTGACTTTTTTCATATTTGTTTCCTTTTCTTCTTAAAGCATGGAAGACCCGTCCGTAACTATCCAGCAGGCCATCATGGCTGAGATGATAGCTCTTCTAATATGTAATCGCAAAGCAATGGGATCAGATATGTTCTATCTTTGGAAGCTGCGGAACAGCAGCTGTTATGACAGTTGAAAAGCTGGTTTCTAATATCTAAGAGAGAAGTTTCCCTCCCTCCCGATAAATATCACTTTTCGGGAGGCACTCATTATGTTATTAGCTAAGCGGTGAATCGCAGTATTCGCATTTTTGTTCCATGCTCGGATCCAGCGCATTAGGCGCTCCGCAGTAGGGGCATCTGATGAACTTCTTCTCATACCTTTCGCTGCTTGGGACCTTAGCCGGATTGGAGTCGAGAACGACGAAGTCGTCGTCGGAGATGCTGGCTTTTAGTATCTTGCTTCCTATCATGTCCGAAAGGTCTTTCCTGGCCTGTTCGGGACTTACTCTTAAGGAGCGGGCAAGATCCCTTATTGGATCTGATCCGTATGCTGCCAGGTAGTTTAGATAGGGCTGGTATTTTTTTATCCTTGAGGTCATTATGTAGGCTATGGTCAGGCATACTAAGGAGATCAATATGCAGGTCCCCAAGAATCTGACGTCCAGTTTGTAATGGTAGGTGAAACTCTCATATAATTCTGAAAAGATCCCCATGCCCATGATTATCGATATGCCTATGAGTATATTCCTGAAAGTCAGATATCCTTCTCCGCAGTCGTAGGACTCTATGGGCTCGTTCTTTTCATTTACAGCCATATACCTGTTGATGCTTTTTCTGTTCAGCCTTATGAATAGCAGCAGGTAGCCTAAGGGGTAGAAGATGATGAACATTGCGATGATCATTCCTATGGAAGGAACGTTTGCTTCTTTCTTATTCATGGGACAGGACTCCTTTCATATGCCGATTCAATACATTTTCATTTCTTATTATACATTACTTCATCAGTATTAAAGACTGGAATCAATAAAGCTGAGCTGTCCGCCGTCTCCGAATACGAGATTAAATTCTTCCGGAAGAAATCTTGGGCATATGTTTTCTGTCGTCTGTATTACTGCAGCTGAAAGCCTTGTCCCTATATTACAGGCTTCCTCCAAGGACTTTCCGTAGGTAAGTCCTGCGCATACTCCTGCAAAGAATGCATCCCCGGCACCAGTGGTATCGACAACATCAACCTTAAGAGCGGAGCATACACCCTTATCACCTGCCATACTGGCATAGACGGCTCCCTGAGCTCCCATGGTTACCACCATGGACGGGATCTGAGCCGCAGTGATCTTCTCAAAAAGGATCTCCTTCATCTGCATTGGTGTGCACGATGAATAATCTTCAGAAAAGAGTATTCCGGCTTCTTCTTGATTGCATACAAGGCAGTCAACGAATTTAAAGAAATCCCTTCTTTCAATAGCTATGCTCATATTGGAAATGACAGCATAAACCTTCTTTTCATACTTTTTTGCATATTCAAATACAGACTTCACTATATCCTTATCTGTATCTATTTCTAAAGAAATGCTGTCGCAATTTGAGAAGATCTCTTCTCCCTGTTCTTTTATAATATCAAGAACAGGTCTAAACTCCGGACGTTTTGAAATGGAGGCTACTACATCACCTGAATTATCAAATACCGCAAGCCAAATACCCATGCCGTCTTTGACCTTCTTCATATACTTGGTATTTACTTTATGTCTTTCAAGTTGATATATGATATCTTCTCCGCTTCCGTTATCATCAACAAGGCTTAAGAAGGTGGGTCTTAATTCCATGTTGGCAATATCTTCGGCTATGTTTCTCGACACGCCGCCATGTACTGTCTTAACATCGCCCATATTCCTGCCGTCAGGGTTATATGTGCTTAAAGGATATCCCTTTATATCCACAAATACAGGTCCGATAACTACAATTCCGTTACTGCTCATAATTACTTCCTTACTTTTAAGATGTTTAGTACCTATATATTCTAATACAAACAAAAAAATCCCGAAAGACTTTTGCCTTCGGGATTATCACTTTATTCTTCAAACTTTTTAGGAACCGTGAATGTGCTGTTTATAAACTCAAAGACGTATATCTCGCAGTTGCCGATATTCTTGGACCAATAGCTTCCATCTGAGTTTGGAGTCAGATATTCAAGTATTCCCTTCATTGAAATAGCATGAGTTGAAATAAGGATATTACCCTCTTTTCTTAGGCATTCCTCCGTAAACTCTCCCGATCTTTTCACCACATTCGAAAGCTGCTCCATACCCTTTGGAGCCGGATTATTGACAAAATCTTTAAAGAACTCCATAACTTCGGGAGCCGGTTTCCTAAGGTCCATCTCTTCGTATGGGCCGTAATCCATCTCAAGAAGCCTGTCATCTAATATGGGCTCAAGGTAAGGAACCGCTATCTTTGCAGTTTCAAAGGCTCTTTGTAAAGGACTGGAATAAACAAAGTCGAAGCGGATACGCGATAACATCTTCCCAGCTTCCTTTGCTTCATCTTTGCCAACTTCATTGAGCGGATAGTCGCTCCTTCCCTGAAGCACAAATCTCCTATTAAGTTCTGTTTGTCCGTGCCTTAATATGTAGATCAATTAGGTCCCTCTAGAATACGAAATTGCCTTTTCTGAATACCGGTATTACTCTGCCGTCTTCTGTAATACCGTCTATATCCATTTCCTTTGTATTATACATTCTTTTCCTTTTTTCCGATACAGGAATATTGGCAGCTGTTATCGCTTTGGTTATTGACATATGTCAGAAACATGTTATCATATTGGAAGGAGCGGATATTATGCCAAGACCTACAAGATGCAGAAGAATTGAATATATGCCCATGTACAGAAGCTTTTCACCTGATGATACCGATCCTTTGGAAACTGTATATATGACGGTTGACGAGTATGAAGCTTTAAGACTCCTTGATGACAAGGGCCTTACCCAGGAAGAATGCGCCCTTTCGATGAATATATCAAGGACCACGGTTACGGCCATATATGAAAGTGCAAGAAAAAAGATTGCAGATGCACTTGTCAGAGGCAAACGCCTTATGATAGTAGGCGGATGCTGTGAATTTGCACCGATTGAGGCTCCAAAGGATCTAATAAAGAAAGAAGGAAATAACGTAATGAGAATTGCAGTAACTTATGAAAACGGAGAGATATTTCAGCACTTCGGACGCTGCCCGCAGTTTAAAGTCTATGATGTAGAAGACGGAAAGATCGTAAGAGAACAGGTAGTTGGAACAAACGGAAGCGGACACGGAGCTTTAGCAGGCTTCCTCTTTTCTGCAGGTGTAGATGCTCTTATCTGCGGCGGAATAGGAATGGGTGCTCAGATGGCACTTGCAGATGCCGGAATCAAACTTTACGGCGGAGTACAGGGCTCTGCAGATGAAGCAGCAAAAGCTCTTGCAGAAGGACGCCTCGAATATGATCCCGATGCCCACTGCGATCACCATGACCACGGTGAAGAGGGATGCGGATGCGGAGAACATGAAGAACACGGTGACGGATGTTGCTGCTAATATGCTTTAGCCATGGTGTCGGAAATATCTACTGCTCTGTCCCAGTCTCCGCCAAGGAGAAGGATAAGACTTTATTGTAAAGTGCAAACACCATGTCGATGATTCCTCTTTAAATGTAAATAAGACTAAATAATTGTATTTATCCACCCTGGGATGAATCATCCTAATAGAAAAGATGCCTGATATAACACCAGGCATCTTTTTAGAGGTAGTGTATATTTTCTATCATAACGTTTTTCCTTTTCGTTTAAGCTGTGATTTCAACCTATCTATAAAATGCTCAACTCTCCATCTTGTTATATATTCCATAACAAGAACCTCTATCATTTCAAATGCTATCCAATAAATAAGAAACGCTGTAGGCAACACAAGAGCTATGATAAATGTTATAATCCTGCTTACAAAATTCACTGGGGCAAGATCAACAATAAAATCATCCTGAACGTCTGCGCTATATGCAATTTCCACAATACCTGCAAGTATTATTAACACAACTAACGGAAAAACCAGCCCATTGTATTTAAAAACTTGAATCACCGTCTGAGTTAAAGAAAAACCTGAAAGAGTGGGGGCTTGAGCAATGATACTGGGATTTCTAAACCCAAGGGTCATTAAAAAACCAAGTAATATTTCAATGATTGTACACAGAGGATAAGAAACTATCGCAATTCCATATTTTGAGGAAATGCTAAATAACTCAGAGTATCTCTGCTTATCATTATTTGAATATTTACTGGAGACATTGGCTATTTTTTTGCTCAATGCCTTGCAAGTTAATACATTGATTGTGTTAGTTCGGATAAGCGGAGATAAGATTAATGCGGACATAACAGCGTAAAAAATAATAGCAAGAGTAAAACTTCCACATAAATCTTT
>CAZALQ010000063.1:0-8340 GCA_964485605.1 uncultured Oscillospiraceae bacterium | reverse complement strand
CCCTGGACACCCTGATTAAGAGTCAGGTGCTCTACCAACTGAGCTAATGATCCACAAATGCACCTGATTTCCAAGTCCGAAATGCAAAAGAGATAATAGCATTAAAGACTTAAGCAGTCAAGCATTTTTTTGTTGTTATTATATAATTGTTGAAAATAGCACGTCTTCTGTAATATAATAATTTGAATTATAGCCTGACAAAATAAGGAGTCAAGATGAAGTGCAGAGTATGTGGCTATGAGTATGATGACTCAAAAATCTTCTGCCCTGTATGTGGGGCAAGATCTTCTGAGATTTCATCGTCCATACCCGATATAGAAATGAATTGGAATACAAAAGAGGTTCCTAAGCCTAAGGTACAGGAGGATTTTCGCATGCAATGGACAAGTCCTGATGGAAGCGAGGGGTTTGTAGCCGTTCCTGAAAAGGAAGCAATGCCAAAAGCAGAGGAAAAGCCGGAGATGAAATCTGAAGAAAAGTTCTTCACAAAAAGAGTCTCAAGCGGCGACTTTAAAGCTCTTCTTGAACAGGAATATGAAAGACTCAAAAACCTGCAAAGAGAAGAAGCTAGGGAACCGGAAATCCAAAGAGAAAGGAATTTCTTCAGAGGATTTGAAAATGGGAATCCTTCAACAGAAGATATAGGTATTCATAAAGTTCAGCAGGAAAAACCTTTGGACATAAAACAGTCTTCTGAAAGCGATAGCTTTGTTATTCCAAATTTCCTTAAGAAGGAAGATCCGCAATCAGAATTACTTCGCAGGCAGCTGATGGAAGAAAGAAGAGCAGAGCCCGCTTATCCTGAAGATATGACGAAGCAATCTGACTATATTTCTGCGCACAGAGAAGAAACAAAAACAGAGCCCCAAATCAAAAGGGACGACGAATTCGATATAAACAGCCTTGATTTTACAATGAAGCAAATTCAGGAAGAGGAAGACAAGGCAAAGAGAGAGAGCATAGCCAGAAGAAAGAAGCTCGAGGCTATGGCGGCAGCAAGAGAAGCATACTTTAAGAGTCTTGACGAGCCGGAAGAGGAAGAACCTCAAAAAAACTTTAATTTCTGGGGTCGAAGGGTCCAGGAAACCGAAACTAAACCAAAGTATGAACCTGCCCGGGAGACTGAACAAAGTCCTCTTTTAAAAGAAGAGTTATCCTTTGAGCCGCATGATGAAAAAAGAGAAGAATCTCAAGGCCTAAGACTTGAAGATCTTACAGGGCCATTGACAAAGAGCCCTATACATACTGCCCAGTTCAATAAAGAAGAGTTCCTTGCGGCGGAAGCTGAGCGTGAAAGACAGATGGAACTCGAGTACGAGGCAGAAAGACAGGCAGAGCTTGCCAGAATGGCCGAAGCAAAAAGGCAGGAAGAGGCTGCAAGAGCAGCAGAAGAAGCCAGCAGACTTGAAGAGGCAAAAAGGGCCGAGGCACAAAGACAGGCGGAAGAGGCAAGAAGAGCGGAAGAAGCTCGTCTTGCAGAGGAAGCAAGAATAGCTGAAGAAGCACGCCGTGCAGAAGAGGCTCGCAGGCTTGAAGAGGCTAGACAGGCAGAAGAAACAAGGCTTGCAGAGGAGGCAAAGCAGGCAGACCTTTTGCGCCAGGCTGAGCTCGAAAGACAGCAAAGAGAAGAAGCCGAAAGACAGGCTTTAATAATAAAGCAGGCAGAAGAAGCTAGAAGACGTCAGGAAGAGATTTGGAGACGTCAGGAAGAAGAAAGAAAAGCCGAAGCTCTTAGAAAGGCTGAAGAAGCACGTCTTGCAGAAGAAGAAAGACAGGCCGAAGCACTCCGCCAGGCTGAGCTCGAAAGGCAGCAAAGAGAAGAAGCTGAAAGACAAGCAGAGTTTGAAAGACAGGCAGAACTTTTGCGTCAGGCAGAGTTTGAAAGGCAGCAAAGGGAAGAGGCCGAAAGGCAGGCAGAACTTGCCAGAATAGCTGAGGAACAAAGACAAGCGGAAGAGGCTGCCAGGGCAGCAGAAGAAGCCCGCAGACTTGAAGAGGCAAGAAAGGCTGAAGAGGCTCGTCTTGCAGAGGAAGCCAGAATAGCTGAGGAGCAAAGACAAGCGGAAGAGGCTTGCAGGCTTGAAGAAGCAAGACAAGCAGAGCTTATGCGCCAGGCTGAACTTGAAAGACGGCAAAGGGAAGAAGCCGAAAGAAGAGCTGAAGAACAGCGCCTTTGGGAAGAGGCTAGGAGACAGGAAGAAAAACGTCAACAGGAAGAAGCCATAAAACAGGCTGAACTTGCTCGCCTTGCAGAAGAACAAAGAAGGATAGATCTTGCAAGAGAAGAAGCAGAAAAGCAGGCTGAACTTGACAGAATAGCTGAAGCACAAAGACAGGAAGAAGCTGCCAGGGCAGCAGAAGAAGCCCGCAGGCTTGAAGAGGCCAGAAAGGCTGAAGAGGCTCGTCTTGCAGAGGAAGCAAGAATAGCTGAGGAAGCACGCCGTGCAGAAGAGGCTCGCAGGCTTGAAGAAGCAAGAAGACAGGAAGAAGCTGCAAAGGCTGCAGAAGAAGATCGCAGACTTGAAGAGGCAAGAAGGGCTGATGCACAAAGAAAGGCTGAAGAGGCTCGTCTTGCAGAGGAAGCAAGAATAGCTGAGGAAGCACGCCGTGCTGAAGAGGAACAAAACAAGAAACAGGCGGCCTTTGCTGCAAATCTTGACAACTTATTTAATGACGAAGGCTCCGGCAATGATGCCAGCTTTATAGATTATTCTGACGACGATTCCGCAAAAGAAGATAAACAAATACTCAACCTTTCAGATATACCTGAAATGGTAAACAGCGGAGAAGTTGAAGAACCGACAATGGTCCCTGTACCGATTGTTCATAAACAGGATACAGTGGATGATGACGATGATTACTATGACGATGACGACGATGATGACGATGATGAAAGGAGAGGTCACGGTGTCATCAGATTCTTCCTAACGGTTCTTGCAGTAATATTGGTAATACAGCTGTCAGTGTTTGCTCTCAGTAAATTGCTTCCGGATGCAGCCTTTACAAAGACTGCAATGTCGATAGCAGAATCCGTTCAGGCAGCATGCGATAATTTTATAGCGAGCATAATCGATAAAATACTGGAGCTGTTCCATAGGGGTAATTAAAGGGAAATAAGGAGAAAAATATGGCTAAAGATCATGGAAAAACTATTAGAATCATAATAGCCGTGCTGGGAGTGCTTGCACTTCTTGCAATACTGCTGTTTGTTCTAAGTGGGTTTATCACAGACCTTATCTGGTTTGGTGAAGTGGGGTATACATCTGTATTCCTTACGGAGATATTTACCAAACTAAAGATAGGTGTTCCCGGATTCATCATTTTTACGGCAATCGGTTATTTGGTGCTTTTGGCACTAAAAAGAGCCTTCCTTAAAAAGAATGAATTCGAATTAAAACAGGAAGACAAGGGAAAGATCAGAAAGAGCATGCTGGCAATATCAATTGCGCTTGGTCTTTTTATCGCAATATTCCTTGTTAACAACCTTTGGTTTGACTTCCTGAAGTTCATCAATGCAACCGACTTCAGCATAGAGGATCCTCTTTTCGGAAACGACGTAGGATTCTATATGTTCAGGTATGATTTCCTCAGCGGACTTGCAGACAGTGCCATAGCTATTGTCGTCGCATATCTTGCTGCAACCGTTCTTCTGTATACCATCCTTGTCGGCTTTGCAAAACCGACAGAAGAGAGGGGTACGGCCAGCGGCGTTGATGAAGAGTCGGAAGACGGAAAGAGCCTCTTTAAATTCGATGTTAATGCAGGCGGAACCCTTAAGCAAAAGCTCAAGGCAGTTTTGGGTGTTGCATTAAGCGAGATCCTCACGCTGGGAGTTTTGTTCTTCCTCTTCGTAGCGTTCAGGCTTTATCTTGAACAGTTTGATGTACTTTATGACAGTACCGGTCTTTTCTACGGAGCAGGTTTCGTTGAAGTAAATGTAAAACTTGTTATTTACAGGATACTGATGGTTCTTGCAGTTGTAGCAGCTCTCATGCTTGTGATTGCTGCAAAGAAGAAGAGCATAAAGTGGGCTGTAATAGTTCCTCTTTCAATGGTGCTTGTTGCAGTACTCGGAATGGGAATCCACAGACTGGTACAGAATTTTGTCGTAGAACCTGATGAGCTTTCAAAAGAGCGTCAATACATCGAAAGAAATATTAAATACACGCGTCTTGCCTATGACCTTGATGATGTAAGGATCGCGGATTTTGTTCCTACAAGCGATCTTACCAAGCTCGAGGTTTTGGATAATATGGAGACTTTCTCCAACATCAGAATCAATGATTTTGATCCGGCAAAGCTCTTCTACAATCAGACTCAGTCCATAAGAACCTATTACAACTTCAATGATGTTGATGTTGATAGATATTATGTCAATAACGAGTACACACAGGTATTCCTTTCTGCGAGAGAGATAAACAACGCTGAAACAGACGATTCATGGCTCATTCAGCACCTTAAGTACACTCACGGATACGGACTTACCTTAAGCCGTGTTGATAAGATCACATCAAGCGGTCAGCCTGATATGCTCATTAAGAGTATCCCGCCTGTTTCTCAGGTTCCCGAGATCACTATTACAAGACCGGAGATTTATTACGGCGAGACCACAAATGATTATGTAATAGTAAAAACAGATGAGCAGGAGTTCGACTATCCTTCCGGAGAGCAGAATGTTTATTGCAACTATGAAGGAACAGGCGGAATTGAGCTTGGTTTCCTCAACAGAATTTTGTTCTCTATCAGAGAACAGAGCCTTAAGCTCCTAATATCAAACAATGTTAACAGCGATTCCAGAATCATGGTATATCGCAACATTGCTGAAAGAATCGCAAAAATTGCACCTTTCCTTGTATATGACGATGATCCTTATGTAGTGACCGTTGACGGAAAGGTATATTGGATCGCAGACGGATATACATCTTCATCCATGTATCCGTATTCAGAACCTTATGGTGATGCAAGCTATACAAACTACATCAGAAACTCTGTAAAGATCGTAGTAGATGCATATAACGGAGATGTAAACTTCTATATCTGCGACGAAGATGATCCTATCGTTAAGACACTGGCAAAGATTTATCCTGCCCTCTTCAAGAGTATGGATGAACTCCCTCAGGGATTTAAGGCACACCTTCAGTATCCGAACGCTCTTTTCAACATCCAGGCAAAGGTATATGAAAGATACCATATGACAGATGTGGATGTCTTCTATCAGAATGAGGACCGCTGGGATATTTCAAAGGAGCTTTACGGACAGCAGGAAGCTCAGATGACAGCAAACTACTCCATCATGAAGCTCCCCGGAGAGACAAGCGCTGAATTTGTTTCTTCCATATCCTATTCTCCTGTGGGAAAGAATAACCTGACAGGTATACTCGTTGCGCGTCAGGATGGAGAGCATTACGGCGAGATGGTTGTTTACCGTATGCCAAAGGATAGGCTTATTTACGGTACATCTCAGATAGAGTCGAAGATCAATCAGGATGCGGATATATCCAAGGAATTTGCTCTTTGGAACAACTCGGGATCCACGTACAGCAGGGGCAATATGTTCGTAATTCCTGTTGAAGATTCGATCCTTTATGTTGAACCTGTTTACCTTTATGCTTCTACAGGATCACTTCCTGAAGTAAAGAGGGTAATAGTATTCTACGATGAGCAGATCGCTTACGAGTCAACTCTTGCCGAGTGCCTTGATAAACTTTTCGGCAAGGGCTCCGGAGATCCGCTTCTTACGGAGTACCCGATTGAGTCGGGTCATGCAGCAGCAGATGCCATAAGAAGAGGAGAAGTAACTCCTGATGACGGAGGAGAGGATCCTGAGAATCCCGATCCTATAATTCCGGACGATGCTGACAAGCAGACTCTCACAGAACTGTTTACAAAACTCTATGAGAACTACACACAGCTCGGCGATCAGCTTCAGCAGATACTCGACTTGCTTAAGAGAACGGAGAATTAATTAATATGCTGGCATTAGTTACCGGCGCAAGCAGGGGCATAGGCAAAGCCTGTGCCCTTGAGCTTGCTAAGGAAGGTTTTGATATTATAATCCACTGCAGCAGGAATATAGGAAGGGCAGAAGAAACGGCAAAGGCCGTCAGAGCCCTTGGAAGAAAAGCCTATATGTTTGCAATGGATTTTTCTAATCCCGAAAATGTTCATAATTTTGCAAACGGCGTAATGGAACATGTGGGAGTACCGGATGTTATAGTAAATAACGCAGGGGCTTGCATCCCGGCACAGATTCAGGATATATCCATTGATGACTGGGATCATGTCCTCAATGTTAATCTTAAAGCTGTGTTCGTAATATGCAGGGATTTTGCGCCTGCGATGATAGAGAGGCGCTCAGGTTCCATAGTAAACATTGCATCCATCTGGGGAAGGACAGGAGCAGCCATGGAGAGCTCTTACTGCGCTTCAAAGGGCGGCCTTGTCATGTTTTCAAAATCCCTTGCTCAAGAGCTTGGTCCATCGGGTATAAGGGTAAACTGCGTATCTCCCGGATGCATTGACACAGATATGAATGCCGGATACAGCAAGGAGGAGCGAAAAGACCTTGAGGACAGGACTCCCTTAGGAAGATTCGGAACCCCGGAAGAAATAGGGAAGGCGGTTGCGTTCCTTGCCTCTGATAGAGCCTCTTTTATAACGGGAGCAGACCTTCTCGTGGATGGAGGCTTTAGTATCTAAAGACCGAAAGTCACTTGAAAGTCACAGGAACTTTGCTAAAATATATCATCAAACTGTTTTTGGCAGGAAGAAGGATATGAGTAATAAAAAATACAAAATTAATATTGCAAGGATGGCTGTAAGGCTTCTTATCCTTGTGTGCCTCATCGCCATAGGCATTCACATTGTGCCTCAGATTTTTAAAAAACCGTGCGAGCATGTATTTGCTGAAGACGGCTTTTGCACTATTTGCGGTGAAGAATGCGTTCATGAATATGTTGACGGTGTTTGTTCCATATGCAAGAAACCCTGTGAACATGAATATGGCGAAGACAGAATATGCACCATATGCGGCATGGTAAAACCCGATGAGATCCTGAATCTCTCCGTCATAGCAGGAGGAGACGTAATGGCTCACCTTGCCAACATAGAGAGCGCCTTTAACTGGGACGGAAGCTTTGAACAGGGCTATGCCGGTTATCAGACTGTATATTCTGACGGCAGCTTTGATTTTACAGACAACTACACCTATGTAAAGCCGTATATCCAGGATGCCGATCTTGCCCTTGTCAATGTTGAGACCACTTTCTCAACAGGCGGACCGATTTACAGCGGATACTGGGGAAGCTTCTCCGCTCCCGATGCACTGGCTGCCGCTCTTAGCGACGCAGGTTTTGACGTGGCATTTACATGCAACAACCACTCCCTTGATTACGGCGGGATCGCAGGTCTTCAAAGGACTGTTCAGGTGCTTAGGGATAACGGTCTTACGGTTGTAGGTTCAAGGAAGTCTACAGATGAAAATCGTTCTTCGGTTATAGAAGTAAACGGAATTAAGGTCGGCCTTGTTGCATATACCTATGAAACGGGTACGGAATATGACTGGAGACAGCTTAACGGTGCTCCGATGGAAGACGGCGCATGGAACTATCTTAACGGCTACAGATGGTCTGCATCCACTTATCTTGCATGCGATGAAGATAAGCAGGCCATAGGTGAACAGATAAGATGGTGCAAAGATAACGGCGCAGAAATCGTTATAGCATACTTCCACTGGGATACCTTTAACGAATATGTCTTTGAAGTTACAAGTCTTCAAAGCGACCTTGCCCGCTTTGCTGCAGAGCAGGGCGCCGATATTGTTCTTGGCTCCCATCCACACAGAGTTCAGCGCATGGAAGTGCTGAGCGTTACGGATGCAGACGGAAAGGAAAGACAGGTTCCTGTTTACTATTCCCTCGGAAACTATATTTCCAATCAGCGTTATGAGACCATGGACTGGACTCCGGCAGATGATCCGTATGCTTCCGAGCAGGAGATAATGGCTTATCTGGAAGTTGAGTATAACAGGACAAAGGATATAGTAAACTTTACAAAGATATCAGCAATCCCCATGTATGTCGATAAGTTCTGGGGAGACAACCTTGAATACAGAATTTATCCTCTTGTCGGTGACTATACATCGGGCACGGAGCTTGGAATTTCAGGCAATGCGTGGAGAGCAGATCAAGCTCTTTCCACCCTTACAGGCATACTGGGAGAGCAGTATATCTACAGATAAGAGCCAAATAATTGGTAAATTCTCACACGAGATATTGTGCGGACAAAAAAAATCCACACAATATCTTGTGTTTTTTTATTGACAAGTCTTTGTCTTCGATA
>CAZALQ010000062.1:4321-8379 GCA_964485605.1 uncultured Oscillospiraceae bacterium | reverse complement strand
AGACAAGGCTAAGCTTTCCCATATTCCGGTCATTTCCCTTAATGCGAATGGCATGGAAAAGAATGAAGGATTCAATCTTTCAGCAAAGCTCCTTCTTGAGGCCTTCCGTTCACTTGTCTTTGGCGACCTGCTTATGAGATGTTTGTATAGGGTAAGACCTTATGAGCTGGTAGAAGGTTCAGCCAATGCCCTTTATGATAAGTGGAATAAGATCTGTATCGATTACTTTACTACCGATCATTATCCTCTATCCTATAAGAAGATCTGTAAGGGTATCGTCGAAGAGTTTGATGTTCTTCCAATACACGAAGATATGAAAAAACCAAAAGTCGGTATCGTTGGTGAGATCTTAGTCAAATACATGCCTTTAGCCAATAACAATGTCGTAGAACTGTTAGAAAGGGAAGGAGCGGAAGCTACCGTACCTGATCTGATCGATTTCATGAACTATACCTTATTCAATGGCAACTATAAGAATAAGTATCTTGGTGTAAGCAGAAAGGCCAAGGTGATCTCTAACCTGGGTATCCGCTTGATCTCCCTTATCAGGAAACCGGCAACCGATGCCCTTAAAAAGAGTAAGAGATTTGAAGCACCAATGTCGATCGATAAGATCGCCGAGATGGCAAAGCCATTCCTATCCATTGGTAACCAGTATGGTGAAGGATGGTTCCTTACCGGTGAGATGGCCGAGTTGATCAGTACCGGTACACCGAATATCATCTGTATTCAGCCATTTGCCTGTCTGCCTAACCATGTCGTAGGTAAGGGAGTCATCAAGACGATCAAGAAGACTTATCCTGATGCTAATGTTGTAGCTGTAGACTATGACCCAGGTGCCAGTGAAGTCAACCAGCTTAACCGTATCAAACTGATGCTTTCTACCGCCAAGACCAATCTGGAAAAGGAAGTTGCATAAATAATAAATCCCCCATAAGGGGGATTTTTATCTTTTTGGGTAAAAATCTTACTATCAATTACATTTCGATAGAGAAAAACAGGCAAGTGTATCCGCTCCTGTTTAAACTAACAATAGCATGGAGAACATACTACAGCTAATAATATGAGATTGTTCATTTAAAAACGCAATTTTAAATAGCGTTTTATTATTGTTTCTTTTTACTCTTCTTAGCAACACTCTGATAGGAGATATCGATAAGATCGAGTAATGATTTATCATCGATACTATCATCAAGGATGATGGTATACCAGTGCTTCTTATTCATGTGATAAGCAGGATAGATATTCTTTCTGGTTATCAGATCAGCCACCATTTCAACCGGTGCTTTAAGATTGATTACCTCTATCCTTTTTTCGTCGCTATTCTTGATAAGGCTTTTCTTGCTTATGGTCATCATTAAAGCAAACCATTTCTGATTATCTTTTCTTCTAAATGGTGCAGCATCCCCATAATCATCCCAGAGGAATTCCGGATCAGCGTCATACTTATCCTTTATTGCTTCGATCATTCTTCTGGTTTGAGGACCTGAAAGGACCGAAGAAACAAAACAGTTATCCCTGATATCATTTAATACCTGTTCTATCTCATAATTAACTTCACCGATAAAGCCATTATTGACACTATTGGTTTTGATTAGGACATATTCTTCATTGAAGTCGTTATCGATGACTTTATAATCGATATCATCATTGATGGTTACTATCAAAGTGAATTGTCCGTTCATTATCTCTTTGGTAATAGTAAAAGAACCATTTTCTTCCTTAAAACCATAGGCTAATAGTTTATTATCATCAGGTTTCTTATATTTAAAGATCTCTTCCAGTTCTTTAGTCATATCAATATTATAGCAAGCATGGTTGCTTGCTATAATGAATGTGAAAATAGTAGTTTGCTTATGAGCAAAAGAGCAACTAGCATCATTTGTATTAAGTACTTGGTGTTTGTCTAACTGAACTGCATCCTACAAAATCATCAATATCATTAAGAAGACTATCATGGCACCAATGGAGTAAATCGATTGAATTGAATCAAACCTATGCCATCTACGACTGAGACAATCATAAGGAAAGAAGCATAATAATTCCTGCAGTTGCTACAGTAGTTAAAAAGCGATAATAACGGAGGAATAATATGCCAATAAGAATTAATGAAATAATCGTTGAAACCGAAGAAGAAAGAGTCAATTTATTGACTCAGATAATTGAACTTCTTCAAAAGGAAAGGCCTTGTGGCTTTTATCGCAATGAAAACAACAATGTTTTTCATATAGCATACGATCTGCATGACAATTTGACAGAAGAAGTGATTTTGAGATGTGTTTTTACGTTGCATGCACATGATGATATTAACGAAATTAAAGATATAGACATCGTAATTCCGAACAGCAATTTTATTAATCTGAATTTTGCTGAAATAGAAAACGAAGACGGTGTATCGGACGAAGTCTGGAACGTGGAATATAACGATAGAGGAACGACCGCAGAAACAGTTAATAGACATCTCATAGATGGAAGCATTCAAGGTATTCATAATGTATCCCTATCAGCGATGCCTTACGGAGATCCACACTTTGGAAAAACGCTTGAAGAGGTAAATGAAAGTTTTGGCTTTAAACCGACAAAGTATGACTGGCAGGAAAGTGTCGGTATGGGTTCAGAACCTATAACTCTAGGTCTTTCAGAAGAGTTTGTTGGAATGAATACTATAGTAGGCAAAGTCTTGTCCAGCAAAACAGTAAATATCAGGATCGGCGATATTGTATATCCGGGAGTAATCGCACAGTTAAGTACAGGATACGGTCAAATGCCTGCGTTGTTCTCCTCAAAATACGAAAACGAGATAAAAACTAATGGTTATGTAGTTTCATCGTTTGAGCTAAAAGCAGATTTTTCTACTAAGCAGTTAAACTATTACGATAAGATCTCCGATTCTACGTCTAGATCGTCAAATACGGAATATGTAGAAGAGAGCAAAACATCTTTATCTACCGATTCTGTGTCTGAAGACTCAACCAATTCTATCGACCGAAACAGTGTTCAAATCAGAAGACACAACAACATAAGTGATTATGGTGATTATGATTTAGAGGAAGACGACAAAAACGTAATTTCCTTGGACGAAGAATACGGAAAACTTATCCCGCTTATTCTGAATGAAAGAACAAGAGAAGAAGGCTACTCGAAGATAGAAGAGTTATTTAATAAAGGATATTCTGAAGCCGGGGTAATCCTTGGACAACGATACGCTTTCGATAAAGAAAAAGCAAAACATTTTTTCACTGTGCCAGCGAAAGAGGGCAACGCTGAAGCTCTGTGGGGCTTGGCAAATTGTCTTCCACACAACCGTGTGCCTCAGAAGGATAATAGAGAAGACGAAGAATGGGTCAAAACTGTTCTTGAGTCTGCGCGACTTGGCTGTCCGGATGCAATGAATGAAGCCGGGAATATCGAAAGCAGAAGAAACGATTATTATATGTCTGCGTATTGGTATGGTTTAGCTGAGCTTTATGATCATCCTCAGGCGATTTTCGGATGTAAAGGAATAGCAAGAAAATGGGAAGAAGCCGGAAAGCCAAATATTCCTGAGGAGTTCAAAGATGATATTAAGTATCAACAGGCGGCTCAAATGATTAGAGTTTACACAGACGAAAGAGCCGATGCATTAAATAACATAAAAAACACACCTGTTTTGAGCTTAAATGAAGGTCGTTCGACCCTCGCGTTATATGCTGCTAAATTATTAGAAGCCGAAGATAGCAAAAAGGCCAAACAACTGTATTTGACTGCAGCAAGCAGGGGCGATCTTTACTCTTTAAGAGCATTGGCTGACATGCATATGACCGGAAAAGGATTGGAGCAAAACCCTGATACAGCCAAGAAGTATTACAGTCATGCGGCAAGCAAAGGAGAGAAAAACAGTTGTTTTGTCATGGGAGAATTCGAAAGAAATGCTGGAAATATTGCCTTAGCGAACGCTTGGTATGCAAAATCTCTTGTAAGGGGTATGGATAATGCCTCGTTAAGGATTCAGAGTATTCAAGACGAAGAAGCGAAGGCCGAAAGCATTCATGAAGAGAAACCGGCTGAGCAAAAAGAAT
>CAZALQ010000062.1:0-4311 GCA_964485605.1 uncultured Oscillospiraceae bacterium | reverse complement strand
AAGCAAGTAATGAGGAGTTGATGAAAATCGATGAATACAGAGAGGCGCGTCAAATAATAGATGATCTTAATAATTCATTATCATTTAAACCAAAACGCAGTACTCCTTCTTATTATGGGGACAAACGCCTTGAGTATCTTAACTCATATATCGGCAAGCCTAAGGAACTAGGCGAGGAAATCTTAAAGGTGCTGAACAATGATTTGACAAGAGAGTATTATGATCTCTTAGATAATTATCAAAAAAAGGAATCATCTGATTCACTAGTTAGAATATCTGATGTTTTTTATTCAGCTGCATTTAGGTTGCATGATATTCAATACGGAAAGACACCTCTTGATCAGCGAGAATTCGAAATGTATTATTCTCCACAGTTGTACTGGGCTATAGAGGCAGCTAAACAGGGGAACGTTGAAGGGTTTGTAAGAGAGCAAAGATATTTAAGACTGAGAGGTCTTGATGAGATTGAATGCCCTAAGGATCTCATAAAAGCTATTCAATTAAAATTTGCATATGAAGGAGATTCGGATATGCAATACGATTTGTATAAAAGATATGATCCTAGTGAAAGACAACGTTGGAATGGTCCTGCAGTAAATAAAGAAGAAAAAGATCCTGAAAAAGCAGCTTTCTGGCTCGATAAACTTGTTCACAACGATCATATAAAACTTACAGATAGTCGGATGTTGGAACTGATAGCCAATCAAAAAACTGAACAAGTTGAAAAAGCTATGAAAAGAGCGGCTGAAGCAGATAATCCGTGGTTCTATTATACGGTTGCTGAGTATTTTGGAATTGATTCGGATTTAGGTTTTAGCAACCACGTAAAGAACGCATTTTCAGGTGAATTCTATACTTCACGGTCTTGTGAAAAAATACTGGATTATTATAAAAATCATGATGATAGAGAGACTTTTAAACGTTTCCTGATGGATTGGATACAGAAGCGCAAAACATATAACGATTGGTATGAACTAGAAGATTTTTATAAGAGGAATTACGATCTCTTTAAATGGCTTAACGAACCGGAATATGATGCTCAGTATTTGGATTATATAATAAATAATGCTAATGAATTCTTATCAAAATCAGCTGCAAAACTGAAAAAACAACGTCTTAAAACCTCTATCTTTACTGGCAAGGTTACCAGGATTTATAGTTGATCTTTCTTTTGTTTTGATTACCAAGAGAGCGGTTATAAAAAACGAACAATATGTTCGTTTTTTATATGTTCTAATTGTGCATTATAACCACTTAGAGAAACAAACTGAAAAAACAAGCAAATAGTTTACAAACTATAAATCTTTACTAAACTTAGGCAAATCAGTAGTAAACAATTGAAAGCAGTAGTTGTTTGTGGGAATATGTAAATAGAAGCTGTTTCATTGATATAGGAGGGCTAAATATGGCCAGACAGAAGAAAAATGGAACTTATCTGAATGTATGCATAGATAAGCCAATCTATGAGAGATTGGAAGTTCTTTGTGAGGACGCTGGACAGACGAAGACGGTAGCAGTTGAGAGAGCCTTAACAGCTTATCTCGTTGAGTACGAAGAAAAACAAAGACTATTAAAAGAGCTAGAAAACAGCTCAAGGAAATAAAGAAAAGGAGTTGTAATCATGGCTGATATTAATAAGGATCAATCCGTGCTCTTTGGCACCATTTATAAAATTGCAACCGACTTAGTTCATGCCGGTCACGTTTCTGAATGGGATTTCAAATCATATGTTCTTGTAACAATGTTCTATCGTTATATTTCTGAAAATCTAACATCATACATTAATGCTGGGGAGCATGCAGCAGGTAATACGTCTTTTGATTATTCGAAGCTTTCCGATGAGGAGGCTGTTAAAGCAAGAGAAGATCTAATTCAGGAAAAAGGGTTCTTCATCCTTCCGTCCGAACTGTTTTGCAATGTGAGAGCGAATGCCACTAATGATGAAAACTTGAATGAGACTTTAGAAAAAGTATTCAATCATATTGAAGAATCTGCAAAAGGAAGCGATTCAGAGAGCAGTTTCTCCGGGCTTTTTGATGACTTCGATGTAAACAGCAAATCAATAGGAGAAACTGTTGCTAAAAGAAACAAAGTTTTAGTCGAATTGTTGGAAGGCGTTGCAAAGATGCCGCTCTATAATTCCGAAGGTATAAACGCTGATCTTTTTGGAGATGCTTATGAATATTTGATGAGTATGTATGCAGCAAACGCAGGAAAAAAAGGGGGCCAATACTTTACGCCTGCCGATGTTTCTGAATTGCTTGCGCGACTTGGCACCATCGGAAAGACAAGAATCAATAAGGTATATGATCCGGCTTGTGGTTCAGGATCGCTGTTGCTTAAAGTCGGCCAGGTTCTTGGTAAAGAGAATATTCGCCAGGGTTATTTTGGCCAGGAGATAGATCTCACTACATATAACCTATGTCGAATCAATATGTTCCTTCATAATATTGAATTTGATAAATTCAGTATAGTCAGAGAAGATACACTTATTTCTCCTCAGCATTGGGATGACGAGCCATTTGATTTGATTGTTTCCAATCCACCTTTTTCCGTACCTTGGGAGGGTGATAGTAATCCTATTTTAATTAATGATCCAAGGTTCTCTCCTGCTGGTGTTCTAGCTCCGCGATCTAAAGGAGACATGGCCTTTGTTATGCATAGCCTTTCTTGGTTAGCATCAGATGGTGCTGCGGCTATTATCTGTTTTCCAGGAATAATGTATCGAAGTGGAGCAGAACAGAAAATTAGGAAATATCTAATAGACAATAACTATGTAGATGCGATTATTCAACTTCCTTCCAATCTGTTTTTAAATGTCACCATCTCTGTCAACATTATGATTCTCAAAAAGAATAAAATGGATAATCGTGTGTTATTTTTAAACGCGTCGGATGAGTATATAAAAGTCACAAAGAATAACCGCTTGTCGGAAGAGAATATTACTACCATTATAAGAGCAGTTGCTTCGCGTGAAGATAGACGGTATTTCTCCCGATTAGTCAGTTTTGATGAAATCTCAGATAATAACTACAATCTTTCAGTTTCAACCTATGTCGAAACAGTGGCACCACCTCCACCTCCACCTATTGATCAATTAAATGCTGAAATTAAAAGAATCGTAGCGAGAGAAAACCAATTGAGAGAATCTATTGACAAGATTATTGCCGAAATTGAAGGAGATTCTAATGAGTAAGTTGGAAGAACTGATTCATCAATACTGCCCAGATGGGGTTGAGTATAGGAAGATAGGTGAATTAACTACCTATGAGCAGCCATCAAAGTTCATCGTTGAAAGTACGAATTATGATGAAAGTTTTCAGATTCCGGTATTAACAGCTGGACAGACATTTATTTTGGGGTACACAGATGAAACAAATGGTATATACAACGCTTCAAAAGATGATCCGGTTATTATATTTGATGATTTTACCGGAGCATTCAAATGGGTAGATTTTCCATTCAAAGTAAAATCATCGGCCATGAAGATGATTAAAGCCAATGCTGATCTAACATCGCTAAGATATCTCTATCACTGCATGGGATACTTAAACTATACATCATCCGAACATAAAAGACTCTGGCTGAGCATTTATTCAGAGTTTGAAGTTCCGCTACCGGCTTTGCCGGTACAAAGAGAAATCGTCCGTATACTGGATGAGTTCTCTTTGTTATCAGCCGAGCTTGCAGCCGAGCTTGCAGCTCGGAAGAAGCAGTACGAGTATTATAGAGATGTTTTACTAGAGGTTAAAGAAGATATCCCTGTTTTACGGCTTAAAGATATAGCAACTGACTTTTTCCGTGGATCTGGTATTAAGCGAGATCAGGTTACTGAAGATGGAATTCCTTGTGTTAGATATGGAGAAATCTATACGACCTATAATACATGGTTTGATGAATGTGTATCTCATACACAATTAGAATATGTTTCGTCTCCTAAGTACTTTGAACATGGGGATATTCTCTTTGCTATTACTGGAGAAAGTGTTGAAGATATAGCAAAATCTGTTGCTTATACCGGCCATGACAGGTGTCTTGCCGGAGGCGATATCGTAGTTATGAAGCATAAGCAAAATCCACGTTATCTTGCCCATGTTCTTTCAACAACATATGCAAGGGAACAGAAAAGCAGAGGGAAAGTTAAGAGCAAAGTAGTTCACTCTAGTGTTCCGTCGATTGAAAACATCGAGATACCTTTGCCTTCACTTGAAATTCAAGAGCGTTATGCAAATGTATTGGATAACTTCGAAAATATCTGTAATGATTTAAACATCGGTCTACCAGCTGAGATTGAAGCCCGTAAAAAACAAT
>CAZALQ010000061.1:0-8512 GCA_964485605.1 uncultured Oscillospiraceae bacterium | reverse complement strand
TTACCAACGATTTCATCATCAAGTATTAACAAATATCTGTTCACCATTTAATCACCTTTATTATATTGATATTCTATATTATTTAATCTTTTATAACAATCTAGCAGAGTGTCCTAAATCGAACAATAAGATTCATAATTTAATACTTTATAATATTTTAAATCTTCTGCTATGCAACATATCTTATTAAGGACTACACGTTCATATTCTATTTGCGATGCGATAGTTTCTTTGTTAGGATTTCCACATATAAGGCCAATATACCATTTTTCAAACATTACATTAATTGATTCAGTTAAGGGTATCATAATAATCTCCTATAACATCGTCAAACGATTTGTTATGTATCTGATGTTCCTCGATTACTCTATCTTCAACGTCTACTTTTATAATAACAACCTTATCGGTTATATCTTTAAACTTTCTTCCAACCTAGATGTTCGCACAAAAGAGCATGGTATCCTTGTTGGTGAAAGTTATAATCTTATTGTCGAACTCGAAAGCGTATGTTGTCAATATAACACCACCTTAGAATTAGTACAATTTAGATTTATAACATGATAACAATTTGACATCATGCAATAGGTTTCAGAATAATATGAGTTGTTATACATCATTCACAATCCCACACTATTTTTATCTTAATCTTATCGTCATGAGAACCGTTCATAGCGACAAGTTCATCTATACAGTCTTTTACAAGCGTGGCATCACCGTATTGCTATATGGTATGCTCGTTCACCATAGAGATATATTCAACTATCATGATTATCATCTTCTTCAAATTCGTTGACAACTTCAAATGTTACATTGAAAACAAATTTATCAAAGAAATCGCTAAATCCGTTTTTGGTTGAAATAGCGTAGAAATAGTTTTTATGGAACTAGAGATATTCACATTCATCAAAAGTTTTGATAAAAGTATTGAAATTGTTTCCTTGATAATCGATGGTTATACCACCCTTGTGTTTTGTCAAAATTTCATATTGCAATTCTACCATTTTCATAGAATTTCCACCACGTTAACAAGACTGTCAGAAAGTTCATCATAATGGGAAGAATGTTTTATTTCACGGTCTTTGTATTCAATCATGAATTTTATCAGAGCATCCATAAATTCATTGAATCTAGGAGTTTCTATCAGTATTCTCGTAATACCGAACCCACGAAAAACAATCCTATATTTTTCCATAATTTCACAACCTTTTCCTAATGTTCACAATCCAACGGAAGAAAGCGTAATACGTATTCATGTTGTCGAATATGCAAAGACCACCATCGAAACGGTTTTCAAATTCCCTACCAACAGATTTCATACGAATATGATTGTTTTCGTAGTCGATATATTCGGGTTCGGAAACGTATACTTCTGCATTGGCATTATGGTTAACTTTGCACATATACATTTTACCGTCATAGATTCTTACTCCGATATAATATCCCTCGCTCATGATTTCATACGGTGCTAAAGGTGTCCTCATATCTGGACACTTTCCAAACGCATCATATTCTTTATAGAATCCGTTGTCGAAATACTCGTTCAAATCGGACTTGTTAAGGCTTGCGATTTCGTGACCGAATATCCTTGTCAACATCTTCTGCGTAGGTTTGATAGAGTGCCATAGAATAGTCCTTTGAGCAGAAATGTTCACATCTTCTTTACTGATATTGAACGTATCTGTAACCTTTACTCTTTCTCCGTTCTGCACTAACGGCATATTCCAACCGATTGTATACGGATTGAGCCAGTTAAGATTGTTCCCTAGATATAGGCTACGCATATTACCGTTTCTTTTGAAAGTTTTTCTTATTTCCATAGCCTCGGTAAATTCGTTGATAAATCTGGTATTGTTCGTGTAGCGTACAGGTAGGAACTCGTCCTTAACTTCAAGAACAGGCAATCTATCGAAAGCATCGTCATAACCTTTTATATTGTTCGCAACGCTCGTTTGGATTAGGATTAATTTGCCACCGCTATCATCATCGGAAAGTATCTTTATTTTTCCTTTTATATTCTTCAAATCTGGTGCAAAGTTTTCCCATGCTCTCACGCTCATAGCGAATTCGTCTTTGGTATAGCGTTCCCACAACACGGTCTTTCCTTGCTCAATCAAAGACAAAGCGTATTGCATTGCAGAGTAGGATTTACCTATGTTACGGACAGACGTCAGAACCGTGTAGTCAGTGTTGAACGATAAATCTATCTCTAAATCGAACTTGGAATAGTATTCAGTCTGCGGTTCTTGAGCCTTTATCTTTTCTATCTTGCGTTGCATTTAACTACCCTTTCCTATTTCTATAACATACTTTTCTATTTTTTCTCTCAATTCAACATACTCGGAATATGGAATGATTCCCTCATCGTCTAATCTGCTGGCTAATTCTCTCAATGAAAACAATCTTCTCATTATATAAAGTTTAATAGAATCGTTATGGTCAGTATCATTATTATAATACTGGACATAGTAATATATCTTTTCTCTTATAAGTGCAGTCGTACACGTTTCAGATTTAGCAAATTCTTTGCTCATTTTATCACCAATTCTTTAAAATGGTTTGCATCGTAGGAAAATCGGGAACGTACTTTACAGTGTTCCTTAGATTGTAATAGATTTTAAAATTGCCAAGCGTAGCGATTGAATGAGTATCAACAGGATAATTTTCTCTGATGTATTGCATGACTGATGTGACGTATAGTAAATCATCATCGTCCACAATCAATTGACCATCGAAATATACATGAAAATACGTTATATCAACTCCGTCTAAAAGCGTTTGCCTTTGTCGATACAGTAAATTCAGTATCAAGAATATTGATTGCCCACGTTTCACTATCTCTTTTAGGTTTCTGACAATGTACTTTCATACCGTCCTTTAATTCCAACCATTTAAGATTGTCCTTAACTGCTCTAGGTAAACCACCACATTTTGTTTCAACTAAATCTAGGTGTACGTTTGTTCCTATTTTTATCTGTTCCTATTCTTGATAAGTTTTTGGGCCGACTACGTTAACTTTTACGTGTTCTTTTTCGATAGACCAATCTCCTAACTCTTTTCCAATGTTTATGTCTGGCATTATGTTTCCTTTGAAAATCATACTGTCTGTGTCACAATAAAGAAAATTTTCTGATGGTATAGAAATTATCTTACTCATTAGTGTTACTCTACCCATCATCGCAATCCACAATTTGGTTGTATAGGGTGTTAGGATGGGTGCGAACAGAAGAGAGATACAACCTATACAATTTCCAAGTGGAAGATAAAAGGTAGATTTTTCACTAGCAAGTTTTGTTCTATGCCAACCGTCAGATTCTTCAAAATAATCTATTGTTACTCCGTCTGGACGTGTTAGAAATTTTCCGTATAAAGCGTTTAACAGATATTTGTAATATAATCTCTTTGCACCCTTATTGTTCTTCTTACCCTCGTAGAGCATATTAACATACGACTTTAAAATTATGTTTTCTTTCAAGAGAATATACCATGTCTTTTCTATTTCCTCGTGTTCGACATTATATTGTTTCTTGATTATGTTATATTCTTCTTGCCATATAGGATAAGACCCATCCAAATAAAAATCGTTGACGTAATCACCACATTCATAATCGTTTATGTAGTGGTATCTTTCTAGATTCGCTTTGTTCGTCCATTGAACGCATGGTACACAATTAGGTTTAAGCGTGTACCATCCGCTAGGATAGACTATCTTGGTATGCAGAGCGTTGGGTTCTTCTTTTAACAATCCTCCGAATGGTACGAAATCTCTAACGCATTGTGTTGGGTACATACTTCTAGCATCGATATGTGTAACATCTTCATAAACTCCTTTATGAAATGCTTGACATATTCCACCACGAACACCGCATCTTAATTCTCTTTCAAATTCTTCTTTCATTATATCGATTTGGTCTTTATCTCCTGTTCCGAACATCAGATATTCAAATGATGTTAAGTATTCATCTTTACAATATTGCTTGAAATGTTTGATTGTTCTTCCAGCGATAGTATAGGTATTCTTTTCTATAACTGATTCTTGTAAGAATTTAACGTAAAGTTCGTAGGTAAGAACCGCATCTTGCAGAGCATATTTCTTTTCTATTTCTGTTGCTGGCTTTTTGGGAAATATCTTTGATTCGATTGATACCTTTCTTTTGTTCAACCATGATTCGCTAACTTGGTCAAGCGTAGATGCTACCGCAAAATTCGCAATATCTATAAACTGAATTTGGTATCCTGTTTTATAACTGCGAAATTTGACACTGAACACTTTTCTATCGGTCTCTAGAAAACTCATCTGCCCTTTGCTTAATCTTGGCGTATATTCATGTACTAAAGAATAGCCCGAATGGGCTATTAAATAGTACAAAAATTGCGATACATCAAACGTCATGTTAAAGAAAGCGACTTTTACATCTTCTTTTCTTGTATCTAGGAAATCGATAAACTTTTTGGAAATCTCGTAGCGTATGGATTCGTCGGATTGTGTGAAATTATCGGATGTAAAATAATTCTGTTCTTCTGAATTGCATAACTGGATTGATTTCAATCCTATATATCTTATCTCTTTTCCGTTTTTAACTATGGTTTCGTTATATGTTTCAGTATCGCAACCATAATACAACATACAATCACTTAAACAGTTAAAGGATTATACGTGTATCCCTGTTCGGGATAAAAGGAATGTAACATATCCCATAAAGCGGTTCTTATCTGACTATCGTTATCTCTGTAAAGCGTGAACATCCATTGAGAGAAATCCGCAACACTCGTAAACTTTTGCGACGGTAACAACTTCTGAAAATCTACACGAGTAGATAAAAGATTATCTCCTAATTCTGTAAACATATTATTGTTGGATTGTTCTATTAGGTTATTAATCTTCTCTAATGAGAGCGTACCATCGTTTTCCATAGCAGTAAGGATTCTTTCAAAATTAATCATGTTCTGGGATTCTTTGCTCAACATCCCGTATAAGTCTGGGGAAGAACGTTTAGCAGTTCCAATATCTCTTATTGATTGTCTTGAAAGTTTATCCTTTTCCTTTTTGAATTTCTCTCTGTATTCATCTTCCATTCTTTGTCTAAGTAAAGTATCCTCATCTTCGAACTTTTCATCAAATTCTTTCTTCTTAATCATGGCACGCTCGTATTCATCTTTAGCGTATTTTGTAAGAGCGTTGCCTTTGTTTATCTTGTTGCTTGCTTTTTTCCATCTTGTCTTTTGAAATTTTATGGCATCCTTTAAAGTTTTCTTACCCATCTTTGTAGCGAATCCGACGAATTTCTTTTTTCCAGTTTTTTCAGATATTTTGTAGATTGATGTTTTGATTTTCCCTTGTTTTATCTCAAATTTTCCACGTGCCTTTTTTCCAGTTTCTCTATAAACGACTTCTCCGTTCAAAACTGAATATTTACTCAAGAATATCACTCTCGTCAATTTCTGAATTTTCGTCCAATTCGTCAAAATTTATACCCAACTTTGCGAATTTTTCACGGACACAATCGGATTCATAATACTTTTTCCAAAATCTAGAGCATTTATATTTTTTCCAAAGTTCGATTTTTGAAAAATCTAGAGCATATTCACGTTTTGTGGGGTCGAATTCCGCTAATAAATCCAGTTCCCTTAATTTGTAATACATTCTAAGGTTGTCATTTTCAGTCATTCCGTAATTGTTAATGAAATAAGCGTAGGTTTGTCTATCGGTTTTTCCAAATAGGTTTAAAAAATCCTAAACTTTTTCTATGGTTAATTCGTTGGTAAACTTTAAAGTTAGTCTAGAATTCGCCAAGCGTGACATTTCATCTACGACCATGCGACCGCTCACGCCACGATGGTAAGTACCGCTATAGAACTCATAGCACAAAGGCTTACGTTCTTCAACAAGACGATGTAAAATCTTTGTTGTTTTGGAACAGTGAATTTCCTAGCCTTTTTCACATTCCATTTTTAAAATATAACCCATTGTCATAGAATCACCAAATGAAAAGGGTTTGGGGAAAGGGTTTTATTGTTCGGTTATTCGTCATACAGTAGGCTTATAAGGTATCTAAGAACGAACATGACACCGAATGAACCTATAATGATTAATCCCATAACTAACCAATTCTCTAAAGTCACAATTTGCACCCATTGATTTATAGAAATGATTAAAGGGTTTGGGGTAAAAGGTTTAGACGTTGCGATTAGTCAACGCTGGAGAGAACCTTAATAGGTATGGTCTTGGCGTTGTCGCCCTTTCCTATCGACGTCATTATCTCAACGATTTTAACGGTCTCTGGGTTATCAAGTTTATAATAATCCTCACGTTCGCTATTCTCAATCCAGCCAGTTATGGACGCCACTTGACCCAAAACGGTATCGTTGCGTATGGACGTGTACGAACCGTTATCAAGCCCAAAATAGATAGTCTGATTAAGGACGTTGGAACCGTCCTTTCTGATGATGTAATCGCCAGTAGATTTATTCTTTGCTTTGTAAGACACAATCGTTATATCGGTGATGGTGATTATTTCGCCAGTAGTGAGCCTATGATATGGCTTAGACTTGTATCTGTCTGGGGTAACGCTCAGCAACGCTTTAGGTACAATCTCATCGTATTTTGGAAAACTCATATTATCAATTTCCTTTAGAATTTTTGTTAATTAGTTTCGTTAATGGGATGTGGGGATAAACCCCACATCGTTTAATCTCAAATCTTATAGAATTTCGCAACACCGATATAGACGGTGTAAGCCGTTCCATCGATGGAAACGACAACATCGTTACCCTTTACTCTAAGGATTTCGCAGATAGATTCGCCACTATCAGTATATTCGTTTCCGTTTGGATCCTTACCGCTTACGGTCATGACCATTTTACAAGTTACTCCGCTTATGTCGGAATATCCAGACTTTCTCTTATCGGAAAGGAATTTAAGACAAGAGTTATTATCGACAGTACAGATACGGTTAACAACCTTCCCAGTGGTTTCATCATAAAGCGGAATTTCCGCAATACCGTGTTCATCGCTCCTAGCCTTTTTGATGTATTCCATAGCCATTTTAGACACATCCTTTATTTTTATTTTTGTTTTTGTTTTTGTTGTTTTGTGGGTTGGGTTCGGGTTCGGGTAATCGAATCCGAAGCGACATGATACCAGATACATTGTGAGTATTTAAAAGGTTTGGTTGTTAAGGTGACACCTTAACTTTTTGTGGGTGTTAAGTATCATGCGTTAAAATCCTAGAAATGGGTCATCATAGACAGACCACATAGTCCTATTAACATAATTTTGACATACATGATTGTGTCTATCGTACACGAATTGAATCTGTGAGGCGAACCGCTTTGTATATCTGTAAACTTTGAATTCGATTACGTTTAGAACTTTCCGATTGTTCATGATGAAACGAATATACTTTTCCGTTTCGTTGACGTTGGAAAATTCCAACTCTAAATCGGACGTTATGAACGTTATCTTATCCATGATTCTAACTTTTGTAACATACATTTTAATCACGGTCATAATATCTTATTGTATGTCCAGTTAAAAACGATTCTGGGTTAGATTCGTCATATTCGAGACAATTGACAGTAATATGATTTACTGTTGAATCGTGCTTTGCAGAACAGTATAAGGTTAACGCATCGTGTATTTCTCTAAATCTAAAGGTCATTTGTTCGTTAAAATCGTTGATAACGAAAACAAGATAATCTAACATATTATCATTCCATCGAAATTAAAACGGTTATGTATTTTCCGTTTTTGCGGTTCAAATGCAGCAATTGATTAGCCTATTCGGTAACACCCGAATAAGTGGGATAGTATCCCACTAAGACAAAATGACTTTTATCGTTTTGTCTGTATTCCAACTTATAAGTTGTCATTCGCTCACATCCTAGCAACCCGTAGTTGCTGGATTGTAATATACTAGTCAGTATTTATAAGTTACTATGTACGTTAAAAATCGATGTTAGAAAAATTGGGTATGTGTTTATCAAAAATTTTGATAAAATCGTTCATAGAAAAATTCATAATTTGGAATGACAAAACGTTTTGTAATTTATAAAAACAAAATGTGAATTATTGCTTAGAAAACTGTAAAATGTCAAATCGGGTTCTATATTATATATTATATTATAATAACACGTTCTAATATGCGACTTTGAAAAACGGAATATGATATTAGGACAAAATGATTATTTTTATAAAAAGTTTGATATATTTTGAAACTTGATTTTAAATATTTGAAAATTATTTGAAAATTTAAATGTTGATTTGATTTTGCAAGAGCAGTCACCCCGATGCACACTTTTGGGCATTGGTGCTCATTTTTGGTCATTTTTGCCCATTTTTGGACATTTTTGCACATTTTTTGTACATTAATGCATATTTTTGTGCATTGATGAATATTTTTGTTCATTAATGCACATTTTTGATGATTCTATCTTTTTAGTTGTACTTGACAACAAAACATTACAAAAATTTGTTATGGTTGTAATGTTGTACTTGACAACAAAACTATACGAT
>CAZALQ010000060.1:0-8607 GCA_964485605.1 uncultured Oscillospiraceae bacterium | reverse complement strand
ATTGGAATGGGGCTTCCAAAGGGGAAAAAGATGAGAGAACTCCTTGGAACCGAGATAGTCTACATACCTCAGAACGGTGCAGAGTCTCTCAATCCTTCAAGGACAATCAGAAAACAGCTTTATGACAATCTGAAAAAGCTTGGCAAAGGGAAGTTTGAACTTGAAAAAAGCGCATATTCAGCGCTCAAAACTTCCGGTTTTGATGATCCTTCATATGTGCTTGATAAGTACCCCTTTGAACTGTCAGGAGGTATGTGCCAGAGAGTGACCATAGCTCTTGCTCTTTGCAGCAATGCAAAGCTGATCATCGCAGATGAGCCTTCCAACGGTCTTGATGATGATTTTACAGAGGATCTGCCGGAAATGCTTAAAAAGCTTTTTTCTGATGCGGCTCTTCTCATCATTACACATGACATATCTCTCGCTTCAAAGTGTGATGACATAGTCATCATGTGCGGAGGTAGGGTGATGGAAAGAGGCCCAGCAAAAGATGTTTTAACAGATCCAAAAAGTCCCTATACTAAAGCACTCATAGATGCTCTTCCGAAGAACGGGATGAAACACACAAAAACTTTGCGTGAGGAAAAGTCCAATTGTCCTTTTTACAACCGCTGTGAAAAGGCGTCACAAAAATGTATGGACAGCATTTCCTGGATAGGCGGATACAGAGGATGGAGGTGCTCGCAATGATAGAGATAAGAGACCTTCATAAAAGCTTTGGGGAAAAGTCCGTTTTAAGAGGTGTAACCATGGATATACCCTGCGGCAGTATAACGGGGCTTTTCGGACCCAGCGGCTGCGGCAAATCGACCATTGCAAATATCCTTTGCGGACTTGAGATGGCTGATAGGGGAGAGACCTTAATGGATGGAGAAATTCTTTCTGATCCTTCATTTTATGACAAGGAAAAAGGACTCAGGATACAGGTCGTATGGCAGCAGCCTCATGCATCCCTCGATCCGATGCAAAGGGTGGGCAAAGGACTTGAAGAACTCATAAGATACCACCATTTAGCAGAGGACAAAGAAGGCGTACAGCAGATGGCATCAGGTCTTCTGTCTTCTGTAGGCCTGGCAAAGGAAAAAGGACGGCACTTTCCAAGGCAGCTTTCAGGAGGTGAAGCCCAGAGGGTGTCCCTCGCAAGAGCTCTTGCACTAAATCCGAAACTTCTCATAATGGATGAAGCCACTTCAATGCTGGATGTATCGGTTCAGGCAAATATAGTAGATTTGGTAAGGTCTAAGATGAAAGAGACAGGAATGGGAGTTCTTTTCATCAGCCACGACAGGGAACTGCTCGATGTGATAGCAGACCGCATATACCTGTTTGAAGACGGTAAAGTATCGCTTAGATAAAAATAATAAATATATATGAAAAGAGGTCAAAACATGACAAAGAAAATCACATCATTACTTCTTGCTGCATTGCTTATCTTTAGCTTCGCAGCTTGCGGCAAGTCCGGGAAAACACCGGAAGTAGAACAGATCACTGTAGGAACCACAGCCGTTATAGAAAAGGCTGTAATGGGTGAATACAACTATGAGATGCTTGCCAGCGCAGTTACACACCTGCCTCTTGTTTGGCAGGATACAAATGGCGCCTTCCATCCTCTCCTGGCAGAGTATTCGACTGAGGATTCAAAGACATGGAAGTATACTATCGTCGATGGCATGAAATGGTCTGACGGCACAGCCGTAACGGCAGAAGATATACTTTTCACTCTTCAATATGAAGACTCACAAGGCAGCGCCAACCTTGTTTCCCAATCTGACAAGGACGGAAATACAGTAGCTCCTAAGTACACGGAATACAAGATCTCAGATGACAAGAAGAGCATAGAACTTACCCTCGCATCGCCCAATGTAAGAGAGCTTGGAAACATGACTTCCTTCCGAGTACTTCCAAAGCACATCTATGAAGGAAAATCAGAACTTACTGATGACGAAGCCCGCATAGGAAACGGACCTTATGTATTTGAAAACTTCTCAAAGGATTCCGGCACCATCTCCTTTGTTGTAAACAAGAATTACAAGGATACGCCTAATGTTGAGAGGATAGTATATCAGCTCTTCGGAAACGAAGATACCATGTATATGGCTCTTGAAAAGGGCGACATCGACATGGTATGGAACTATTCTACAGGAGTAGGCGCAAACTATCAGGATACATTAAGAGCGTCCGAGAATGTTAAGCTTACAAGTGTTGCAGCGACCAATGCACCTGCCGTTCTCGCATTCAACAATGCCAAAGGACCTTTCGCAGATGAAAACTTAAGGAAAGCTGTCGCTTATGCTCTTGATTATGAGCAGCTCCGCACAAAGGTCGGTTCTGTCGATGCTCAGACTCCAAACAAGGGCTTCGTTCCTACATCCACCATAGGATACAAGGAAACAGAAGAACTTAAGACAGATCTTGCTGAAGCTGAAAAATACATGAATGCAGCAGGATATACAAAGAATGCAGCTGGAAAATTTGTTGATTCAAACGGCAATGTATTCAGTTTCACTTTGACATTCAGGTCAGACAGAAACAACCATGTCAGCTGTGCAGACATCATCAAGAATTCTCTTGACGCTTTTGGTATAGAAGTAAAGCTCGAGGGTCTTGACAGCGCCACATATAACTCAAAGACCAGCAACAAGTTCTCTGAAAACAACATTACCATGGAAGCGGCTCTTTTTGGATATACAGCAGCCGGTATGAGCATGGGAGGCGGTCTTGGCACTATATATGTTGACGGGACCCATGCTGTACAGGGTGGATGCCAGGTATTTGATGAGAACTTCAAATCCGCAGTAACAGAACTTGGTTCTGCAGTTACTCTCGATGCCTACGAGGCAGCTGCAGCAAAGGTCCAAGACTACTACGCAGAGCATATGCCCCTTG
The DNA here is from genome assembly GCA_964485605.1 of uncultured Oscillospiraceae bacterium. GTDB lineage: Bacteria > Bacillota > Clostridia > Peptostreptococcales > Anaerovoracaceae > RUG13409. The sequence goes on along the minus strand of CAZALQ010000060.1, from coordinate 5,721 downwards.
TTGGTCTTTATTGGGACAGTCTTACTTACGGTTCATCTGCAAAACTTGATAATATGACTGTCGATAACAATTTCGGTCTTAACAATGCAAACAACTGGCTTAGCTTAACGGTAAAATAGCAGTATTTGAATAAACATTTAAAAAACATCTTAATAGCGCTTTTGTGTTTTGTCCTCGTTGCAGTAATCAATTTCCTTTTGCCGAGGATGCTTCCGGGAGACCCTGTTGCATATCTCTCGGGTTTTGCAGAAGAGGACATGACACCTGCAAAGTATGAATATTACAGGGAAGCCCTTCATCTTGATGAAGGGCTCTTCCCGCAATTTTTGTATTACCTAAGATCCATTGCAGACGGTACCTTGGGATATTCTTTCAAAAAGGAAGCAGTGGTATCGGGGCTCATCAAAGAAAGGCTTGGAGCGACTCTTCAGATAGCCCTTCCTTCGGTGGCCCTGTCATCTGTTCTAGGTCTTGCACTGGGTCTCTATTTCGGGACAAAAAAGGATTCAAAGAAAGATAAGACAGCAGGTATCCTGAATATGATACTCAATGCCATGCCGAGTTTTCTCATAGCTTTGCTGCTCCTTTCGATCTTCAGCTTCAAACTGGGTATTTTCCCTTATTCGGGACTTAGCAAAGCCGGAATGTTCCCCGGAAGATCTGGATTTTTGGCAGACCGCATTCATCATCTCATACTGCCTGTCCTCACTCTTACTTTAGGCATTCTTCCTTCGAGATTCCTTATGGTAAGAAACAATGCAGCAAAGGAAGCCGAAGAAAAGTATGTCCTCTATGCAAGGCAAAGGGGACTTTCTGAAAGAAAAATAAGGTACTCATACATATTGAGAAATATAGCGCAGCCTTTTATCACCATGACGGGCATGAGTGTAAGCCTGTGTGTCGGAGGCTCCCTGGTGGTTGAGAATATTTTCTCCATAAACGGCATGGGAAAGCTTTTGACAGATGCAGTCTATACACTTGATTATCCTCTCATGCAGGGGATACTGTTCGTAAGCACCGCCATTATGGTCATTGCAGTCATAGTTACGGATATACTTTGCATCATAGCAGATCCAAGGCAGCAAAGGAGGGGCAGTAGATGAAAAAGAAATACGGATTCCTCATTGCCGGCGTCGCCTTGCTTGCGGTTTTTCTCCTGGCTGCGATCTTTCCGGGTATTATGACACCTTACGGCCAAAAGCAGATGTTCGATGCCTGGCTGCCCATATCATCTGAGCATATACTTGGGACCAATTCCCTGGGATATGACATTTACACTGAACTTGTGTACGGAGCAGGAGATACTCTTTTTGTAGGACTTTTGAGCAGCATCCTGACTATGGTCCTCGGAACGATCATTGGTGTACTTTCAGCGCAAAAGGGATTTATCGGCGGCCTTTTCTCAGGAATCATAAACATATTCATGCTTCTTCCAAGGCTCATAAGCCTCATAGTGCTGGCTGCATTCCTCGGACAAAGCAGAGGAAGTCTAGTACTTTTGATAGGACTTTTCGGCTGGGCTGCTACTGCCAGGACCCTGAGGGCGCAGGTAAAGTTTATTGAAGGGCAGCCATATATAAGGGCAGGAAGGGTGAGCGGATATTCAAAGCTTCATACGGCTGTTTACCATATGATCCCGGGACTATCAGATGTATTGCTTTCAAGATTCCTTTTAGGAGTCACCAGCTGCATCATGATGGAATCGACACTGAGTTTTCTTGGTTTTGGTGATCTTTATCATCCCACCTGGGGCACTATGGTCAATTTTGCTTACAGAAGAGGGGCATTCATGAGAGGCGCATGGAATTACCTGCTGCCTCCCGGCATATGCATAGCGCTTTTATCTCTTGCCTTTTATTTTATAAGCGTATATATCGAAAACAGAAGGGAGACCTTATGAGTTATACACATTCCATGAAGGATCACATCACTCCTGAGATCATTGAAAGACTCAAGGACAGATCCGACGCCGCAAAGGATGCACATACTAAAAAGATAATTGCTCACATAAACGAGGTGTGTCTTGAAGACGGCAGCTTCAAAGATGATATAGCTGACTATGAAAAACTTTACGGAGCAGGGATAGGCTACTATTATCTCGGAAACTATGAAAAGTGCATGGAAGTTCAGGAGATCGCATACCCACATTTCAATGATGAGATGGGAATAGCAGCAATTTTTTGGCATACCCTTGCTGCTTGGAGATGCGGAAAAGAGCCATCCCTTTTAAATGAAAAATACAATATCCATATGGATATTGGTCATCACAAAAGCTATGATAAAATCATGGCATTGGCTGCAGGTAAGTCCTCAGTCAAGAGCACTAAACTCATGTTCGATCTCGAAGACAATGACCTTGAACTATCAATAATGGGTTATGGTCTTTATTGCTATATCAAAGCCTTTGGAGATGAGGACTGGGACGCAGATGCTATTCTCAAAAGAGTGTACAAGGAGGACGGTTTCTGGATAACCTATGCCTATCTGGCTGCAAGGAACGACATCCTTTACAACAGCATATTTGCAAATTGAAACTTTTCTTAACAGCCATTGCTATGCCTTTTAAGCCACTGCCGGCGTGAAGGCATTTTTTATTGGGTCTTCTCAAAATCGGTCAACGGTATTAATATTTAGTTGGAAAAAGATGTATCTTCGAAAAAAGTAGGGAGGAGCAGTTATGAATAAAGCACTTTTTATACGGGCCATAACAAGATTTTTCGCAGGGGTGTTGCTCTTTGGGTGTCTGCTCTTTATCCCTGCAGGGACATGGAATTATCCGCAGGGGTGGCTCCTTTGTGGGATACTGTTTGTTCCCATGTTCATAGCAGGCCTTGTCATGATGAAAAAGAATCCTGAGCTTTTAAGAAAGCGCCTGAGCGTCAAAGAAGAAGAATCTGAACAGCGGCAGGTGATACTTTACAGCGGGATCATGTTTCTTTGTGCATTCATTTCTGCAGGATTAAGTTTTAGGTTCGACCTATTGATGTTTCCCTTTCCTGTGAGCCTCATAGCTGCTTTTATCTTCTTGGCAGCATATGCACTATATGCAGAGGTTCTCAGGGAGAATACATATCTTTCCAGAACGATAGAAGTTCAGGATGATCAGAAGGTGATAGACACAGGTCTTTATGGGATCGTACGCCATCCCATGTATATGGTAACGGTGATCCTATTCCTTGCAATGCCGCTTGTACTTGGGTCTTTGATCTCCTTAGTTGTTATGCTTTCGTATATACCGATCATCGTAAAAAGAATACGCAACGAAGAGCAGGTCTTAGCAGAGGGTCTTCCCGGGTATACTGAATACATGGAGAAGGTAAAATACAGGTTGATTCCTTTTATCTGGTAGAAAAATGTAATAGAATATATAAACCATAGCATTTTAAATCGGGGAAAAGTTATGATAAAAAACGGTTTTGCGAGTGTTGGTAATACGGATATGTATTACGTTGCTTTCGGCACCGGGAAAAAGAAACTGGTCGTATTGCCTGGACTTTCAGACGGTCTGGCCACAGTGAAGGGCAAAGCTCTTGTTCTGTCGCTACCCTACAAAAGATTCTTTCGGGACTATACCGTATATATGTTCAGCAGAAAGAACGATATGCCGGAAGGGTATTCCATACGAGATATGGCAAATGATCAGATCTATGTAATGAAAGAGCTTGGGATAGATAAGGCTTGTGTTCTTGGCGTTTCTCAAGGCGGCATGATAGCTCAGTATATGGCCATAGATCACCCTGAAATGGTGACAAAACTCATCCTTGCTGTTACAGCGCCAAATACAAACGCTGCTGCATGGGAATCCGTCTCGGGATGGATAGATATGGCGGAACGCGGAGATCACACCTCGATGATGGTCGATACCGCCGAAAGAATGTACTCGGAAAAATATCTTCAAAAGAACCGAAGATTTTTCCCTTTACTTGCCAAGTTCACCAAACCTAAAAGCTATGACAGATTTCTTAAGAATGCACATGCAATTTTGGATTTTGACTGCCGCAGTGAGCTTGCCAAGATCAACTGTCCTACACTCATTATTGCCGGCTGCGATGACAATACAGTCGGAAACGATGCTGCAGCAGAGTTAAATAAGGCTATCGCAGGCAGTGAACTGTATGTATACGAAGGCCTCGGTCATGGCGCATATGAAGAAGCAACAGATTTTTATGACAGGATACTGGAATTCTGTGATAGATAAGAATAGCCTGCAGATGGCAATAATACTATGAGCGAAGAAAGAGATAATATACTGTTTAGAAAACACCTTGGTTTGCTTACAAGTGATATCAAGGTAAAAGAAGAGGAGCTGACTCCTGAAATTATGACGAAATTGATTGAACTATCCTCGGAGTGGGAATCGGAGGATAGTTGCCATGGGTATAGGAAGAATGAAGAGTCCGATATAGAAGGAAACAGAGTCTTTCTTGCCAGAGATAAGGGTGAAATCATAGGATATCTCTTTGGTCATGTTGAAGAGCAAAAAACGGAATCATCCATAATCGAAAAAGGGACTCCTTTTTTTGAGGTTGAAGAGATATATGTTAAGCCGGCCTACAGAAATTGTAAAGTTGGACACAGGCTCTTTAAAACGATGGAACGAAAAGTTGCAGAAGAAGCAAAATATATACTGCTCAGCACTGCTACGAAGAACTGGAAGGCCATTTTCCATTTCTATATCGATGAGCTCGGTATGGATTTTTGGAATGCCCGATTATTCAAAAAGACAGAGATGGTATAGATGTACAAAATGCTAAAAGGCTACTGGTTATGATAGTTGAGGAGATAAGAGATCATTTATATAGCTGCAGGGATGAGTCATACCGTGTGTTTCAAGGGAAATTGATACCTACTGTAGACCCGGAAAGTATAATCGGTGTGCGTACACCCGAGCTTAGAAGCTATGCCAAGATATTATCAAAACGCGATGATGTAGTTTTATTTCTTAAAGATCTCCCCCATAAGTATTTTGATGAGAATCAGATTCATGCATTTTTAATCTCAGATATTAAAGACTATTCAGTTTGTTTAAATGAGCTGAATGCTTTTCTTCCCTATATAGATAACTGGGCAACCTGTGACCAGACTTCACCAAAGGTATTTAAAAAGCATAGAAATGAACTTGAATCTGTTATAAATGAATGGCTACATTCAAAAGAACCCTATACCATTCGCTTTGGTATCAAGATGCTTATGGAGCATTATCTTGATGAGGATTTTGATCCAAGATATCTTGATGAAGTCGCAAGTATAAGATCCGATGAATACTATGTTAATATGATGATAGCATGGTATTTTGCAACAGCACTTGCCAAACAATACGAAAGTGCAGTAAGGTATATAGAAACTAAAAGACTGGATGTTTGGGTTCACAACAAAGCGATACAAAAATCCGTAGAGAGTTACCGCATCAGTCACGAACATAAAAAATATTTAAAATCGCTCAGAATTAAGTCACTAAGACATTAACAGAGTTAACTTGTGAAGCGTTACCAACAACTATCAACTAAACAGCAGAAGACAATAATGATAGGGCTTATTGCTCTATTTATTGTTTTGATGTTCGTTATAAGCTATTTTGTGGGACGACCTTTGATTGAGTATGCAAAAAAACCTGAGCTCTTTAAGGAGTGGATAGATTCTTACGGTATGCTTGGAAGAATTATTTACGTGCTCCTAATATTTTTACAGGTGATAGTTGCTGTTATCCCCGGCGAACCCTTT
>CAZALQ010000059.1:8484-8767 GCA_964485605.1 uncultured Oscillospiraceae bacterium | reverse complement strand
TCCGAAGAAAATTGCTATGCCGCCTATAACTCTTAATGCTGCAAAAAGCAGATTCTTGGGTTTTTCAAAGTTTACGTATTTTTCTTCAAACAAATTGCCAAGGAGCAATCCCAGCATCATTCCGAGTCCCATAAAATAATCATTGGTTCTGCAGTAGAAGAGGCCAAGGCAGCCTATTCCGAAGATGATGAAATAAAGGGTCCTTGGGTTCTTAAATTTCTTTTCAAGTACCGGAACAAGGAAGGCAGCACAGTAACCTACGAGCCATCCGCACATTACATCC
>CAZALQ010000059.1:8120-8474 GCA_964485605.1 uncultured Oscillospiraceae bacterium | reverse complement strand
TAATGGACACCAAGTGCAAATCTTGAAATACCGACAAGGAGAGGAATTATAACTGCAAGTATTCTAAATATTCTTTTTTTGAAGAAGTGGGCTAAGGATCCCGTGGCGACTGCAGAGTTTGCAGAATGTCCGCTGGGGAAAGAAAACTCCTGGGCGGTGATATCCATGGGGTCTGCATCCTTATCGATAAGTTTAAGGCACTCAATACCGGGATTGTCCATATAGGGACGTCTTCTCAGAACAATATTTTTGATCAACGGAACAGTAAGAAGGGCAGTCATAAGATTGATCCCGATCTTAATTCCTATTTTCTTATCATATCCCCAATATACAAAACCAAGAACAAGGATGAGT
>CAZALQ010000059.1:0-8079 GCA_964485605.1 uncultured Oscillospiraceae bacterium | reverse complement strand
ATGATGGACATGAGCTTTACTTCAAAATCGTTCATGTAGAGCTGCAGGAACTGTATTAATTCAACTTCCCATTGAAAGAAAAATGTATTTCCCATAAAAGCCTCCGTTAAAAGTATCTTACTGAATAGAAGTATAGCATCCTTAAATTTTTTTCGCAAAAAGTGGAGCAAAATCCCATATTTATCTCATTATTTACTTGATTTATTGTTAAAAGTGGTGTAAAGTGGAGAGGCAAGGATGGGAAAGGGTAAGTTTACCCCAAAATTGTTAAAAAGGGAGAGAAAAACATCAATGCTGATGGGCATCTACCAAAACCAAATAGATGCGAAAAACCGAGTGATAGTTCCGGCAAAGTTCCGGGATGAGCTTGGCATGCAGTGTGTCCTTACACGCGGTCTTGATGAGTGCCTTATCCTTTATCCCATGTCAACCTGGCAGGAGCAGCAGAAGCAGCTTGCAGCGCTTCCAAGATCAGATGCAAAGGTAAGAGCATTCCTTCGTTACACCTATGCAAATGCAAGAGATGTAGAGATCGATAAACAGGGAAGAATTCTTTTCCCTTCAGACTTAAGGGAATTTGCTCATATCGAAAAGGAACTTGTGACCATCGGAATGATAGACCGTGTGGAAATCTGGGCTAAGGATGTTTACGACAACAGCGAAAACGGTGGAAAGCTCAGCGCAGAAGATCTCGAGAAGTTCTCAGAAGAGTATAGGGTCTAAATCATGGAATTCAGTCATGTGCCTGTACTTTATGAAAGCGTGATCGAAAACCTCGCAGTAAAGCCTGAAGGAATATACGTAGACGGAACCTTGGGAGGCGGCGGCCATTCATCAGGAATTTGCTCCAAATTATCCGGCGCAGGAACTCTCGTAGGTATCGATAGAGATACGGACGCAATCGACGCAGCGAGCAAAAGGCTTGCGGAGTATCCTTGCAAAAAGCACTTTGTACACAGCAACTACTCAGATATAAAGCTGGTTCTTAACGAACTTGGTATATACGGAATTGATGGCGCCCTGCTCGATTTAGGTGTTTCCTCCTTCCAACTCGACAATACGGGCAGGGGCTTTTCTTACCAATATGACTCACCCTTGGATATGAGAATGGATAGGGATGATTCTTTCACGGCATATGACGTAGTCAATGGTTATAGCGAGCAGGAGCTTGCAAGGATCATCAAAGAATACGGCGAAGAAAAATGGGCTTCCAGAATCGCCAAATTCATATGCAGTGCCAGGGAAGAAAAGGACATCACCGGAACATATGAACTCGTAGACATCATAAAAGCGGCTATACCGGCTTCTGCGAGAAGAGAAGGACCGCATCCGGCAAAAAGAACATTCCAGGCAATAAGGATTGAAGTAAACGGCGAGCTCGATCATTTAAGAGCAGCCCTTGATGATTTTATAGACGCACTTCTTCCGGGCGGAAGACTTGCAGTAATAAGCTTCCACTCTCTTGAGGACAGAATCGTAAAAGAGTGTTTCCAAAAGCATCTTAATCCTTGTACTTGTCCACCGGGTCTTCCGTGTGTCTGCGGAAAGAAGCCGGATGTAAAGAAGGTTACAAGAAAGCCAATAGAGGCGGATACAAAAGAATTACTGAATAACCCCAGAGCGCGAAGCGCAAAACTGAGGGTAGTGGAGAAAATATGAAGACTATTAACAGAAACAAGGCAAAAATCATAATCATAATGATACTGATTGCAGCAGTATGCATTTCATATGTTGGGCTTAACGCATATTCCTCCAAATTGCAGTATGAAATAAACAGGATCAACAGTGACATTCAGCTCACCTCATATAAAGCGGCAAATCTTGAGGTAAAGATCAAATCAGCAACCAACATTAACACTCTTGAGGGTAAGGCTCTTGAAATGGGGCTGATTTATCCTGGGTTTGATAGAATTATCACCATTAGGAATACAGGTGAGGAACCAAGAGATTTTGCTACTGCTCTAAAGCAAAACGCATACAATTAAAAATTTCATAAACGGCGCCCGTGCCGGGCGTCGTTTTTTGCTTTATAATACCTTTTATGAAACCTAAGAAACCGAACAAAAAGAATAGAAACAGAGTGCTGTGGGTATTCGGAATATTCACGGTTCTTTTTGTTATACTTGCTTGCAGAACATCATGGCACCAATTGATAAAGGGCAATGAATATGCGCAAAAGGCTGCAAAGCAGCAGACTGCTGACAGTGTTTTTTCTGCCTTCAGAGGCAATATCTTAGACTCAAGCAAAGAACCCTTAGCCGTTTCCGCAACAGCTAATACTATTTGGGTAAGACCGAGCTCTGTTAAAAGCAACGGAAAAACCGATGAAGAAATAACCAAAAATGCATATGAAGAAGCTTTTGCAATAGCTGAAATACTTGAACTTGATTCCTATGATGTGTATGAGCTCATCACTTCCGACAGATCTCTATGCAAAATCGCCAAAAATGTACCATCTGAAAAAGCTGATGCTCTTAGAGAGTTGAAACTTGAAGGGGTTGAAATAATAGAGGACTCAAAAAGATTTTATCCATTAGGCAATTTTGCATCTCAAATAATAGGCATAACAACAGACGACAATACCGGCCTTACGGGACTCGAACGTTTTTACAATACATCACTGTCAGGAACCAACGGCCGCCTTATAACCAGCACGGACAACAACAATAACACCTTGGTATTCGGACGCAGCAAATACTACGATGCACAAGACGGTTATTCTCTGGTCACGACTATTAATAAGAGCATTCAGCGTACAGTAGAGGAACAGGTATCAATATACAAAGAAAGGTATTCTGCAGACAGAGCTATCGCCATAGTTATGGATCCCAAAACAGGGGAAATACTCGGAATGGCTCAAAGCGATACTTTTGACCTTAATAATCCCCGCAGCGCAGCTGTAGGCGATGAAGAGTATTATTCAACTTTGACAGAGCAGGAACAGGTTGACTATTGGTCCAGAATGTGGAGAAACTTCTGTATTTGCGATGTGTATGAGCCGGGATCTACTTTTAAACCACTTACTGTAGCAATGGCTTTGGACTACGGCGTCACCAATATGGATGAATGGTTCTATTGCTCGGGATCAAGGGATGTTGAAGACTGGACTATACATTGCTGGACATGGCCTTGGAATCACGGGTGGGAATCCTTGAGCGAAACCCTGGTCAATTCCTGTAACTCTGCAATGATAGAGCTGGTACAAAGAATAGGAAGAACGAATTATTATAACGGACTGAGAACTTTCTGTATTACAGAAAAGACCGGAATAGATTTCCCGGGTGAGGGGGATAACCTCATATATCCGGAGAAGGAAACAGGACCTGTAGAGCTTGCTACTATGGCATTCGGGCAGGGAATAGCAGTTACACCCATAAGCCTCGTTACAGCAATAAGTTCCCTCGCAAACGGCGGGAAACTTATGCAGCCACATCTTGTTAAACAAATTCTTGATTCCGACGGAAAAGTAGTTCAGAATATAGAGCCTGTTGTCAGAAATATTACTGTTTCTGAGGAGACGGCTGCAAACATGATGGACATACTTGAAGAAGTAGTCAGCAGCGGAAGCGCAGGCGGAGCGCTCATTAAGGGATATAGAATCGGCGGAAAAACAGGAACAGCATACAAAGCTGTTAACGGTGTTTATTCTGAAGATGTATACACTTCATTTATAGGGATAGCTCCAATGGAAGACCCGCAGGTCGTAATTCTCGGAATGCTTGATAATCCTGATGTACGTTATGCATCATCCACTGCGACATCCCTTGTAAGAGATATTATGCAGGAGGTTCTTTTATCTCTTAATATTGAACCTTCATACACTCCTGAACAGATAGCAGAAATGAGTGAATCAAAGGTGACAGTGCCTGATCTTACAGGGCTTTCTTTAGAGGATGCTATCGGAGTTTTGGCAGGAAGAGAACTGGAGTGCATTATTTCGGACGATCCCGGCTCTGCTTACCATGAGACAATGGTTACAGATCAATATCCAAGAGAAGGAACAGAGCTTGAGAGGGGATCCTCCGTAACAATTTATTATCATTAAGAAGGTAAATATGAAAGAAACATCCATACAATCATTATGTAAAGCTTGCAATGGCTATCTTGCAGGAAATAAAGACGTCATGGTCTCCGATGTGAAAATCGATTCAAGAGCTGCTTCGAGCGGTGATATGTTTGTTTGCGTGGTCGGAGACGTCAACAACGGCCATGATTACGCTGAATCTGCTTATAGCAACGGATGCAGAGTTTTTCTTATGTCAGAAAAAAGCAGAGCAGATGAAATGGTTAACAATCATGAGGATGCTGCTGTAGTTGTTGCGGATAATACGGTGAATGCCTTCGAGCAAATGGCTGAATGGTATTTATCTCAGTTTGATATAAAAAAAGTTGCAGTCACAGGTAGCGTTGGAAAAACAACAACCAAGATGTTTACTGCAGCCGCCATGGGGGCTAAATACAATACCATATGTACACAAAAGAATCTCAATACGAATCTCGGCATGTGCATGACCGCGTTCATGGCAGGTGACAGTACAGAAGCGATCGTTTTTGAAATGGGCATGGACGGAAAAGGGCAAATTGCCGAGGAAGTGTCATTTATTAAACCCGAAGTTGCAATCATAACCAATGTTGGGATCTCTCATATGGAAAGACTCGGCAGCAGAGATGCTATTGCCGATGCAAAGCTCGAAATTACGAGTCAGTTTGATGAAAACTGTACATTGATCGTAAACGGAGATTCAGATTATTTAAGGACCGAAGATGAAATAAGGGAAAGAGCCCTTAACAAATCAGCATTTTCTGTTAAAATAGTCAAGGCTCCGGAAGAAATCAATAACAAGGGGCTCGGCGGCATAGAATTTGAATATCAGGGGACATCCTTCAGTTTGCCTATTATAGGTGAGCAAAATGCCATTGATGCCTGCCTTGCTGTCAATGCAGCTGCGGTATACGGTATCTCTTTTGAGGATTCTGCAAAAGCATTCCTTTCAGTGGAAAGTACAGATAGAAGGCTGAAAGTTGAAGATATCGATGGAGTTATTCTCCTGGATGACAGTTACAATGCAAGTCCTGACTCCATGAGAGCGGGAATCAATGCTCTTTCATCAGCAGATGGCAAGAGAAAGATAGCAGTTCTATCCGATATGTATGAACTGGGAGATGCTGAAGAAGAAGGGCACTTTGATGTTGGAAGATATGTAGGAGAAATGGGCATAGACATGCTTATCGCAGTTGGTGAAAACAGTAGTATATATTCCCAAGGCGTGAGCAGTGTAAAGAATGCAAAAACGACAGTTATAGAGCTTGGAACAAATAAGGGCGCAGCAGATATGCTTTTGCAAATACTCAAACCCGGTGATGTCGTTTTAGTAAAGGGCTCCAACGGTACAAAAATCAGTGAAGTCGCCGAAATAATCAGAAAGGCTAATTTTGTAAATGAATGATCTAATAAAAGCGGCAATTATTGCAGCTGCAGCGGCCGTGGTCTGCGGCCTGCTGACATACATTGAAATTCCTCTTTTAAAGAGGCTTAAGGCTGGACAAAATATCAGGGAAGAAGGTCCTCAGGCCCATTTGGCAAAAGCCGGAACACCAACTATGGGCGGAGTATCGATGATTTCTACAATGACACTGTTCGGGATTGTTGTAATCATATTTAAACCTGAATATGTTCCGGTTATTCTCGTCGTTCTTTTCTGCACACTGGCTTATGCAGCCATCGGATTTAGAGACGACTTTCTTAAAATCACCAAACATCAAAACGAAGGCCTTACATCTAAGCAAAAAGCTCTGCTTCAAGTGGCTATTGGCTTAGTTTTTGCTCTATACAGATATTTTACAGGCCATACGGGTGTATATATACCGTTCTATGGGAAAATGGTTGACTTCGGCCTTTTCTGCATACCATTCACTATTTTTGTATTCGTTGCAATGACCAATGCAGTCAATTTAACAGACGGTCTTGATGGTCTTTCAAGCAGCGTTACTATGAATGCATCTGCTTGCCTTGGCATTTTATTGCTTCTTGGCGCAAAACATTTAGACAAGGAAACCGGAATCACAACCGGGTATGTAGGTAATTCTGCAGGAGCTTTTATGGGCTTTGTACTTTGCGGCTGCTGTATAGGTTTTCTTGTTTTTAATCATCATCCGGCAAAGGTATTTATGGGAGATACGGGATCACTTGCCATGGGTGCATGCCTTTCTGCCATAGCAATGTCTGACGGATTTGATTTTTCTCTTCCGATTATCGGAATTGTCTATGTAGCTGAGGTTGTAAGCGTAATTATTCAGGTATTTGTTTTTAAAACTCAGAACGGAAGAAGATTCTTCCGCATGGCGCCTCTTCATCACCATTTTGAACTTGGCGGATGGAAAGAGGAAAAGGTCGATGCAGTATTTTCCATCATTACCCTCATTATGGGTATCGTATGTATCTACATCTTTAATTATTTATAGAGAATTGGATTTAAAGTATGAATAGAGTATTAGTTATAGGCCTTGGAATATCAGGTATTGGAAGCTTAAAGCTCCTTCATGGGAAAGCACAGCTTTGCGCTTATGATGCAAAAGGTGAAGAAGAAATAAAAGAGGAAACTCTGAACCTGCTTAAGGAGATGAATGTTACCTGTTATCTCGGAACAGATCCTGAAGGTACATTTGATGAAGTAGTCGTAAGTCCTGCAGTTCCCATGGACAATCCGCTGGTTGTACGCTTAAGAGAGCAGGGTGCTGAAATAATAGGAGAACTTGAACTTGCATATAGATTCTGCAAAGGTTCTTTTATCGGAATTACAGGTACTAATGGTAAAACCACCACCACAAGTCTTGTCGGCGAAATTATAGCTAATGCCGGAAAGAATTGTGAAGTTGTAGGTAATATAGGGAAAGCAGTATCTGAAGCCTGCGAAAGTGCAGATGAGGATACATTGATGGTAACGGAAATATCATCATTCCAACTTGAGACCATCAAAGATTTTCATCCCCATATAAGTGCAATTCTCAATTTAACGCCGGACCATCTTGATAGGCATAAAACTTTTGAAGGATATATTGCAGCAAAGGCAAGAATCGTTGAAAATCAGACTCTTGCGGATTTCTTTATATATAACGCAGATGATCCCGAAACAAACAAGTTGGCAAATAGCATTGACCATGTAAATAAAGTGCCTTTCTCTGCAGGTGAAGCATCTGAAAGCCTGGCACTTTTAAACAATGCGGCATATGTATCAGATGACACCATATGCGTTAAAGCAGGTGGGAAAGAATATAAGATCTGCAACGTAAATGCTCTTCAGATCCCGGGACATCACAATCTTGAAAATGCACTTGCAGCTGCTGCCATCGGCATCTTTGCCGGTGTGCCTGCAAAGAGCGTAGGCAAGTCGTTAAGAGCTTTTAAAGGCGTTGAACACAGGCTTGAATTTGTAAGAGAGTATAAGGGCGTAAGGTATATTAACGATTCAAAGGGTACAAACCCGGATGCTTCTATTAAAGCTTTGGAAGCAATGCCCGCTCCCATAATTATTATCGCAGGCGGCTACGATAAGCATCTCGATTTTACGGAATATATTGAAGCGATGAAGGGAAAAGTCGAATATATGTTCCTTATCGGAGCAACTGCGGATCAAATAGAGGAGACTGCACTTAAATGCGGTTTCCCTGACGACAGAATTATTAAGTGCAGCACTTTAGAAGCTTGTGTTTCCGGCGCTGCAAAACTTGCTGAAAAAGGATTTACAGTACTTCTTTCTCCGGCATGTGCAAGCTGGGGAATGTTTGATAATTACGAACAAAGAGGCAGGGAGTTTAAAAGACTGGTAAAAGAACTGTAATATATGAGTTCAAAGGGAATTAAACTTTTCAAAACTAAATCAGACAGCCATTACGGAGATTACTGGATACTGTTTCTCACACTGGGAATCTCTCTTTTTGGTATTGTTATGGAGTTTTCAGCCGGATATTATGTTTCACTCAGCAAATTCGGCGATCCTTACTATTACCTTAAAAATGCTGTCATTTGGTTTTTGATAGGATGGTTTTTCTTTATAGTTTGTTCCTTTATGAACTATCAGA